>JAQGKB010000215.1 GCA_028290345.1 Hyphomicrobiales bacterium
ATAAAGATCTTGACGGTGACACACCGGGTATGGAAGCCGGCCAGCTCCGCCGCTTCGGGATTGCCGCCCATGGCGAAGACATAGCGGCAGAAACGGGTGCGCGTGGCGATGAAGGTCATGATCACGCCGACTGCCAAGGCGATCAGCACGGGAATGGCAACGCCGGTGGGAATGATCAAGCCATCGGCCGGGATCGGGATATTGTTGGTCTGCGCGTAGGTTTCCGCGATGCGCTTCGGCCATGGATAGGAATTGGCGACCCAGATCGCCGCGACGGTCAGCCCACACCCGAGCGCCGCCAGCGTCGCCTCGGCCCACATCGGACGCAAGGCGAAGTTGAAGCGGCGCCTTTGCTGGCGACCGAGATAGAGCATCAGCAAGATGCTGATGCAGACCACCGCGGCCAGAACCCAGCTCCACAGGAACCCGATCGAGCCCGAAGGCCCGCCCCCCCATCAACTGGAAAGCGGCATTGAGCGGCGCCACTGTGCGTCCGGCCGTGACCCACCATGCCGCACCGCGCCAAACGAGATAGCCGCCCAGGGTGACAATGAACGCGGGAACATTGAGATACGCGATGATTGCGCCCTGCAACGCGCCGATGATGGCGCCGGACAGCAGCCCGAGCGCCAGCGCCAGGATCCAGATCGCCGGATGGCCGAAACCGAGGTAGTGCGGCAGGATTTCGGCCTGCAGCACGCCCATCAGCATGCCGACAATGCCGACGATAGACCCGACCGAAAGGTCGATGTTGCGGGTGACGATCACCAGCACCATGCCGGTCGCCATGACTGCCACCGACGACGTCTGGACTGAGAGGTTCCACAAATTGCGCGGCGTCAGGAACACACCGCCGGAAAGGAAATGGAAGCCGAGCCAGATCAGCAGCAGAGCGCCGACCATGCCAAGCAGGCGCGTATCGAGTTCCGTGGCCGCCAGGAACCTTTGCATCGGCCCGGCGCCACTCGGTGCACGCACGATAGCCGGAATGACCTGTTGCTCGGTCAAATGATCGGTCATGAAAATTCCCTTTGAAACCTATTCGGCATGAACGCGCCACCTTGCCGACGGTCGCAGATCATGCGGAGCAATAGTCGGCGTAATATCCTGCGCCGTTATAGGGGCGGTTCATAATGCGCCATCGTCGCACCAATGAATGCCGCGGCAAGTCGGCCGCGGCATTCGGGTTGGGTCGGGCCGATCACCCGGCTTAGTTGCAAACCGCAACCTTACCTGCAGGGACGCCCTGGCAGACAACGTCCTTGCTCACCCAACCGGCGTCGATAACGACGTTCAGATTGTCCTTGGTGATCGCCACCGGAGCGAGGAAGAGAGCATTCTCCTCAACTTTCTTGGGTCCACCCGAGAACTTCGTCGTGCCGTCGATCTTGTCGAGCGCCGTGCCGCCGGCCAAAGCCACGGCGATTTCGGCGGCCTTCTTGCCCAGTTCGCGAGGGTCTTTCCAGATCGATACCGTCTGGGTTCCGAGCGCGATGTGATTGAGCGCAGCGTGATCGCCGTCCTGACCGGAGACCGGTACCGCTCCGGCAAGGCCCTGCGCCGTCAACGCCGCGATGGCGCCGCCGGCAGTGCCGTCATTGGAAGCGACGACCGCATCGACCTTGTTGCTGTTGGAAGTGAGAAACTGCTCCATGTTCTTCTGGGCATTCTGCGGCAACCAGCCATCGGTATAGGCCTCGCCGACACTCTTGATGTCGCCCGCAGCGATGGCAGCCTTCAGCACTTCCTGCTGACCGGCGAACAGGAAGTCCGCATTGGGATCCGTACCCGAACCCTTGATGAAGACATAATTGCCCTTCGGCGCGGCCGCAAAGACGGCTTTGGCCTGCAGGCGCCCGACTTCCTTGTTGTCGAACGTCGGGTAGAACGCATCCTTGTTTTCGATCAAGCGGTCATAGCCCACCACCGGGATACCTTCAGCGACGGCCGACGCTACGGCGGGCCCGATGGCGTCCGAATCCTGGGCCAGAACGATTAACGCAGTGGCGCCCTGCGAGATCTGGCTTTCGATGTCCGTCAACTGCTTGCTCGGCGACGACTGGGCGTCGGCCGAAATGTATTTCGCTCCGGCCTTTTCGAGAGCCGCCTTGATCGCCGCTTCGCATCGGCTTCAACCGCACGATCGGCTATGTCTGCCTCGTCGAGATCGATGTCGCCGGCGTACGCCTGTCGCTGGTGGATTATGGGGGCACGCTGGTCGACCGCATCGAGGCCGGTTTTCCGCCCAATTTCTTTCGCTATACCAAGGCCGGCGATTTTCTCATTGGCCGGATTGAACACCTGCGCACCCGCAATCCCACCGAACTCGAGAGCCTGAAGCGCGTTGCCATCTCGGTGCAAGGCATCCTCGATCGCGACGGCGACCGTCTCAAATGGTCGCCCATCCCGCATTTCGCCGGCCAATCGCTGGTCAGGGCCATTTCCGGGACGCTCGAGCTTCCGGTGACGCTCTACAAGCGCGGGCGGCTCCTCGCCGAAGGCGCGCGTTGGCTCGATCCCGAGTTGCGCGACGCCGGTATCGCTGCGATTTTCGTGGGCTCGACCGTAGCGCTCGGCATCAGCGGACAAGCCCTCGGCCGCAACGAAGACGGCGCCACCGAATTCGGCCACATGAACCACGTCCCCAATGGAGCGCTTTGCCGTTGCGGCATGCGCGGCTGCATCGACGCCTACGCCTCCGACTATGGCGTGCTGCGCGCGGCCTACTCCGTGCCCGAAACCACCGCTCCGGCGGCCGCCGTTCCTCCGGCCGAATATGACGGGCTGATCCAGCGCGCCCTCCATGGCGATCGCAATGCGGTGCATGCCTTCCATCTCGCCGGCCGCGCCGTTGGCTACGGCATCAGTCGACTGATGTCGGTATTCGATCCTTCGCATATTGTGCTAATGGGGCCGGGCACTAAAGCCTTCAGCCTCATGCACAGCGAAATCGACCAGGCACTGGCGGCATCGCTCGTCTGCCGCGTCAACGGGACACCCGAAGTCCGCACCCAACGTGATACAAGCGAACCGATCTTTCGGGGACTTATGATGAAGACGCTCAACGATCTCGATCAGACCGACTTCGCCACCCTGCCGGCGGTGGAGGCGCGCGCATGATGGCGCGGGATCGCCTCGTGGCACAGCAACGTCCGGCTGCAATCTACGCGATCGGCGATATCCATGGCTGCCTTGCGGAACTCCGGGCCATGGAAAGACTGATCGTGGACGACGCCAATTCGATCGCCGGCGATAAGTGGCTGGTGACGCTCGGCGATTACATCGATCGTGGGCCGCAATCCGCGGCTGTGCTCGATCACCTGCTGGCGCCGCCGCCGCCCGGATTCCAGCGCTATTCGTTGCTCGGCAACCACGAACAGCTGTTGCTCGATTTTCTGAGCGAGCCGAAAGCCAATCTGAACTGGCTGCGCTACGGCGGCATGGAGACACTGCAGTCCTACGGCATCGACCCTGGTTCCAGCCGGCTCGACGACCCTAGCCCGCGAAACCTCGCCAAACGCCTTACCGAACGCCTGCCGCCCGAGCATTTGCAGCTGTTGCAGGACCTGCCGATCTGCCTCTCCGTGCCGGGGTTCATCTTCGTCCATGCCGGTATCCGGCCCGGCATCGACCTGCAATTTCAGGACGACGGCGACCTGATCTGGATCCGCGACGAGTTCCTGAATGCCAAAATTGGCGGCGGCAGCGTGGTCGTCCACGGCCACACCCCCGCCCCCGAAGCGGTGATCACGCCCTATCGCATCGGCATCGACACCGGCTGCTTTGCCACCGGCAGGCTGAGCGCCGTGCGGATCACCGCCAACGGCGAAGCCAAGCTGTTTACTGCCTCCGCGCGCTAGCGCCGGTTGCGGTACCAGTCGACGAATGCTCCAACGCCGATTTCAACCGGCGTTTCGGGGACATAGCCGATCAGTTCGCGCAACAGGCTCACATCGGCATAGGTCTCGGTCACATCCCCCGGCTGGCGCGGCAGGAAATTCTTGATCGCCGGCTTACCCAGCTTGCGTTCGATGGTCTCGATGAAGGCCAGCAGGCCCACCGGGTTGCCGCCGCCGATATTGACCACCCGCCACGGCGCAACTTTCGACAGGGAATCGCGGGGGCTCGTCGCCCTTCCCGCTTCCGGCATTACGGCGATGAGCCGGACAAGCGCCTCAACGAGATCATCCACATAAGTGAAATCGCGACGCATGTTGCCTTCGTCGTAGACATCGATCGGCAGCCCGTCCTCAATGGCATCGACGAACTTGAACAGCGCCATATCGGGCCTGCCCCATGGCCCATAGACGGTAAAGAACCGGAAACACGTCGTGGGCAATTGCCAAAGGTGCGCGTAGGCATGGCTGAGTGACTCGCTGGCCTTTTTCGTCGCCGCATAGAGCGAAACCGGAGCATGCGCCGGGTCGGTTTCGGCAAACGGCATCTTGTCGTTGCCCCCATAGACCGAACTTGAGGATGCAATCAGCAAATGCCTCGGTTTTGCCTGCTTTGCCGCTTCGAGCACGTTAAAGGTGCCGACCAGATTGCTCGAAATGTAGCTTTCCGGATCCTCGAGCCCATAGCGTACGCCCGCCTGCGCGGCGAGGTGCACGATCACATCCGGCGAAAACTCGGCGATGCTGGACTCGAGCAAAGTCTTGTCTTCGAGCATGCCGATAACGGCATCGAATTCGGGGAGGGCTTGCAGAATCTCGTGCCGCGACTTCTTGAGATTCACATCGTAATAGGGAGTTATGCCATCGTATCCGCGCACGGTATGCCCGTCGCGCAACATGCGGTGCGCGAGGTGAAAACCGATAAATCCGGCGCTGCCGGTAATGAACACCCTCATCCCGCACCGCCGCGCCGCGCCGGCCGCCCGATGCTCTCATATGTGAAACCGCGCCGCTCGACTACATCGCGCCGATAGACATTGCGGAGGTCCACCAGAACCGGAGTCTTCATCACCGTTCCGAGCCGCTCAAGATCGAGCGAGCGGAACTCGTTCCACTCGGTGATGATCACAATAGCGTCCGCGCCCACCGCAATGTCATAAGGCCCACTGCCGAAACCGAGACCGGGAATGAGCGCCCTTGCGGCCACCATGCCCTCGGGATCGTAGGCGAGCACCCGCGCGCCGGCCGCCATCAGCGCCGGTACGATGACTAGCGATGGTGCCTCGCGCATGTCGTCGGTATTCGGCTTGAAGGTCAGTCCCAGCACCGCGATCGTCTTGCCGCGCACGTCACCGCCGCAGGCAGCAACAATCTTCTCGCCCATGGCCTCCTTGCGCCGGTCATTGATGGTGACGGTGGTTTCGACCAGCCGCATCCGGCTGCCCGCCTCCTCGCCAATCCTCACCAAAGCCAGCGTGTCCTTGGGAAAGCATGAGCCGCCGAACCCTGGTCCGGCATTGAGGAACTTGCCCCCGATGCGATTGTCGAGGCCGATGCCGCGCGCAACATCCTGCACATCTGCGCCGAGCTTTTCGCTCAGGTCGGCGATCTCGTTGATGAAGGTGATCTTCATCGCCAGAAACGCATTGGCGGCATATTTGACCAGTTCGGCCGTCCGCCTGCTGGTGAACAGCAGCGGCGCCTGGTTGAGATAAAGTGGCCGGTAGACTTCGGTCATCACCGCCCGCGCGCGCTCATCCTCGATGCCGACGACGATGCGGTCCGGCCGCTTGAAATCATCGATCGCGGCACCCTCGCGCAAGAACTCGGGGTTTGAAACCACGGCGAAAGCCGCGGCCGGATTGTTTTCGCGGAGGATTGCTTCCACCGCATCGCCGGTCCCGACCGGCACGGTGGATTTTGTAGCAACGACGGTGAACTCACTGAGATACTTGGCGATTTCGGCCGTCGCCGCGTAGACATATGTCAGGTCGGCGTGGCCATCGCCATGCCGCGACGGAGTGCCGACCGCGATGAACACGACATCGGCCCTCGCGACCGGTTCGGCCATATCGGTCGCAAATGTCAGCCTCCCGGCGGCGACATTGCTTGCCACCAACCCGCTGAGCCCAGGCTCGAAGATCGGAACAATCCCGTCACGAAGCGCGGCAATCTTACCTGCATCGTTGTCGACGCAGGTGACGCTATGCCCGAACTCGGCAAGGCAGGCTCCGGTGACCAGCCCGACATAGCCGCTGCCGATGAGGGTGATGCGCATGATTGACTGCCCCGACCTAAATTATTCGTCCTTGGCGGCGCGAACGATCTTGCCTAAGGCGTCGTTCATTCTGTCCTGCCAACCCGGCCCATCTTCCTGGAAGTACTCCAGAATATCACGGTCGATCCGCAACGATACCAGTTCTTTGGCGGTAGGCACCGCTCCGGCATTTGGCGACGCCTTGCCTTGCGGCTCCGCTTCCGGCTTGGTCGTCGCCGATTTGAATGCTGCCTCGGCTCTTTCAAGTGTACCCATCGGACGGCGTGGTCTTTCTGGCGGCTTTGACATTGCTATGCCCTCGGCAAATCGAATTTGGTTGCAACGGCTTTGCACGCCCGCGACAGCGCCGCAAGCCATACCCGACGCTTGCGCCGCACGCCCACCGATGCTAGCAAGCGCCCATCGGGCCGGTATAGCTCAGTTGGTAGAGCACCTGATTTGTAATCAGGGGGTCGCGGGTTCAACCCCTGCTGCCGGCACCAGATTTTTTTACTTCTGTCGACACCAGCAGCCCATCCTGAGTCGATTTTGTCCCGGAAATCCGGCATCGCCCAAAATTCGTGAGTCCATTTGACTTAGAACAGCGAGTCGCAACGCGGTCTAGCCGTTGTGGCACTCAGTTTATGGTGGGTAAGTGTTGGTAATTCGCCCACGCCAACGCACCACCTTGCGCATACCGCGGACGAGACCGGCCTGGCCAATATCGTTGTCTAGCCAAAAGTGTTCGAGGCCAATCGGCGGGTAGTGCTGGGCTCCCGACTGATGGCGGTGAAGGGCGAGGTGCAAAAGGAAGGCCTCGTCGTCCACGTCATTGCCCGCGAGGTCTTTGACCTGACGCCGATGCTACCAAGCTCAATGGCACGGCCCCGAGCGGCTAGATGCTTTCGCCATGGAGTAAGCACGATGAGAACGAGAGTCCGCTTAGGGCCGGCCAGGAGCAGAAGTGGACGGCGGCCCCATGTCCGGATCGCGAGGCACTAGTCACGTGGCGCATAGGTAGAGAGCAGCCAAGCCACTAGCTCCGATCGCTCGGCCAATTGGGCCGGCTGTTCGGCGATGGCCGGATCAAATCCATGCCGACGCAGCGCAGAACTCAGCGCGATTGCTCGGTTCATCGGGCTTATCACCTCAAGCGTGCGGCTCGCGATCTCAGCTGCCAACGTTTTCGTCATGCGCCGTGTCAAAGGGTCTCTCCAGCGATTGCCGAGGTTTTACTGATCGACTG
>JAQGKB010000241.1 GCA_028290345.1 Hyphomicrobiales bacterium
GCACGCGATCGGCGCCCTGGCGCTGGATCTGCGGCTCTGTGGTGCCGATCGCATCGATACGCTTGCGGATCACTTCCATCGACTGGGTAACCAGCGAACTCATGCGCTGGCTGATACCCTGATCCGAAAGGGTGATGTTGATCTTGCCGTCCGGCGTGTCTGCAAAGGTCAGTTCTTGAACGCCGCCGACGCCACCAACGCCACCGCCGACATTGTTCTGCAGCGACTGCAGAGCCTGCGTGGCCTTGGTCCGCTGCGTCGGATCGGTCAATTCGATCGTCAGCGCGTTGCCTTTGATCGTGATGATGTTGCCGATGCCGTTCTGGTTGGCGAGCACATTGCGTGCGTCGCGCCGCAGCTCGGCCAGACGGTCACTGATGATGCCGGCCTTGTTCACCTCGAGCAGCAGGTACGAACCGCCCTGCAGGTCGAGGCCCAATGTTGCGGCCTGCTTGGGCAGCCAGCTCGGATAGCTGCTGGCCAGCATATCCTTGGAGATAAAATTCGGGATCGCGAACAGAATACCTAAGATGGTGACGATGGCGATGATCGCCGTGCGAATAGGTGAAAACTGCAACATGTGCCAGTGGCGTCCCGAATGTTATCGCGAAAGAGAGTGGTCGTACTGCCCGGTCAGGCAGGCTTGTTGTCGTTGACCGGCTCTGCCTTGGAGCGAACGTCCGAGATCATGCCGCGCACGAGCTTCACCTTCACGCCCTGCGCGATTTCGACCTCGAGATCTTCGCCGTCCACGGCCTTGGTTACCTTACCAACAATCCCGCCGGTCGTCACAACCGTGTCGCCACGGCGGATGGCATTGAGCATGGCCTTCTGCTCTTTGACGCGCTTCTGCTGCGGCCGGAAAATCAGCAGCCAGAAGATGACTACCAGAAGCAGGATCGGCATGACCTGAACGATAATGGCGTTGGCATCGAAACCAGCGGCGCCCGGTGCGGCTCCTGCGGCCTGCGCGTAGGCGGGGGTAACAAACATTCAGGTTCTCCTTGGTGTCGACTTTTGATGTCGGCTTGTCAAAATGTCGCTGTTCGTCCCATATAGGGTGCGACGACGGAAATGGGCAGACCACCCGTCACAAAATCGCGCGGACTATACAAGCGCGTCCCTTGGATTGCAAAGCCATTCCGAGGGCCTGTCGGTGCACAAAATTATCAAAGGAAAGCGCTGTGACGAAACGGAATTCGCTCGAGCAAATCGCAGCGGTGCTGGCCCGTATTGCCGAGAGACTTGAGGCTCGCGGGGGTACAGAGGGCCAGCATAATCCGGTGATTGGCCCCGCCGATGCCTATCACTGGGACGCGGCCGCCGGTCATCTGGCGGCAGTGCCGAAGGTCAGTCGGGTGCCGATCGAAATGCTCAAGGGAATCGATGACGTCCGCGAGACGCTGTTGCAGAACACGCTGCAGTTCGCCCGCGGCCACGGCGCGAACAACGCCCTGCTCTGGGGCGCGCGCGGCATGGGCAAGAGCTCGTTGGTCAAGGCCATCCACGCTCATGTCGGCGGCCTGCCCGACGCCAGCCTGCACCGCCTGATCCTGGTCGAAATCAACCGCGAGGATATTGAAAGCCTGCCCCGGCTGATGCGCAGCATTGCCAGCAACGAGGCGCGGTTCATCATCTTCTGCGACGATCTGAGCTTTGATCGCGACGAGTCGAGCTACAAGGCGCTCAAGAGCATCCTCGATGGCGGTCTTGAGGGCCGGCCCGACAACGTGCTGTTCTACGCCACCTCCAACCGCCGCCACCTGATGCCGCGCGACATGATCGACAATGAGCGCGCTACCGCCATCAGCCCAGGCGAAGCCGTCGACGAAAAGATCTCGCTCTCCGACCGTTTCGGGCTCTGGCTCGGCTTCCACAATTGCGACCAGCCGACCTTCCTCGCCATGGTCCGCTCCTACACCGACGCCTACGGCATCGCCATCGACGACAGCACCCTCAATGCCCGCGCCATCGAATGGGCGGCAATTCGCGGGTCACGCTCGGGCCGAGTGGCCATCCAATTCGTGCGCAGCTTGGCGGGCGAGATGGGGCGGGCGGTTTAGCGGGGTGATAGACCTCGTGGTTGGAGGCTCGCTGCGCGAACACCTCGCCATGAAATCTTACGAGGGCGCCGTTGCCCCTCAGTCGTCATCCTCGGGCTCGACCCGAGGACCCAGGCTTGTGACAAGCACCACCGCACGCAGTCTGGACCCTCGCGTCGAGCGCGAGGGTGACGAAGTGTTGAGGGAGTGGGGCCCTCCCCCAAAAAACAAAAAGGGCCCCGGATCACTCCGAGGCCCCTTCACAAAACCCGAACCCTTAACCCGCCAGCAGCGGCACCGGGTCGACCGGCGTGGCGCCCTTGCGCAGTTCGAAGTGCAGTTGCGGCGAGGACACCGAGCCGGTCATGCCGGCCGCGCCGATCGAGTCGCCGCGGTTGACCACGTCGCCCTTGGCAACGCTCATGCTCTTGAGGTGGGCATAGGCCGAGACATAGCCGTTGGCATGCCGGATCAGCACCAGATTGCCATAGCCCTCAACGCCGCTGCCGACATAGATGACCGTGCCGTTTTCGGCGGCGCGGACCGGCGAGCCATCAGGCGCGGCGATATTGATGCCCGTGGCCTTCGAGGCCGCGAAATCGGTGATGATCTTGCCGCTGACCGGCCAGCGGAACTTGTCGGCGCCCGACATCGCGGGCTCCTGCAAGGCAGCTGCAGGCGCGGCAGCCTGAGCCGGAACCGAGGCCACGTGGGTCGGCGCCGGGCGCTGCGAAGCAGCCGTCGGGGGCACCGTCGGAATGACCTGCGCAGTCATCGGACGCGACGCCGCCGGCCGCACATCC
>JAQGKB010000352.1 GCA_028290345.1 Hyphomicrobiales bacterium
CTGGAACAGCGACAGGTCGGCATAGGTGATTGCATCCCCGACCAGTCGCCCCGGCCCCAGTGGATTGCGGCTGAGGATAGTTTCGAACCAGCCGAGAAATTTCGGCAGCCGTTCGGCGCGGAATTCCTGGGCATTGCGCCGGGCCTCGGGCCTTTGCTCCTCGTAGTATTTCCCTGAGCCCACCGGGTGATGCGTGTCGTGCGCTTCGGCGACGCAATCGGCGATGGTGAGCTGGATCTGATGCGTCCAGAGCCGCAGCCGCGCGTCACTCGGAGCGAGGCCGAGTTTTGGGCCGAGATAGAGCAGGATCGCCGCCGTCTGGCCGACGATCACATCGCCATCGCGGAGAAATGGCGGGGCGAAGGACGGGGTGGTGGTGCGGGGGTCATCGAGCAGGTCGTCCATCGCGTTATCGCCCTCTTCGCGGGCGATGTCGCGATAATCGGCTCCGGCATCCTCGAGCGCCATGCGGACAAATTCGCCGCGGCCCTGGATGCCGGTCCAGTAGTAGAGTTCATAGGCCATGGCGGGGAATGCGGATTGCGCGGACGGAGTTCCCGGCAAAGGCCCCTTACACGACACTGTGCGTCGACCTCTCCCTCTAGGGGCGAGGGGCTGGGCTGCGGCTCCCTACAACGCGTTGCCGATGATGAGCAGGAAGCCACCGACGAGGGTGGTGTTGACCAGGGTCAGGTAAAGGTGCGGATCGCGTTCCTTGCCCGAAAACATCAGGAAATTGTGGAACAGCAGCGTCGCCGGGATGAGGAAGACGATGAGCGCCAGGGCACCGAACACGGGCCAGAGCCCGAACAGCACCGAAATGCCGCCAAGCAGTTGCAATGCAATGCCGATGGCCGCGATCGGCGACGGCAGTTTCCAGCCGTAATTGGTCTTCATCGGCTGGCGCTCGCGAAAGTGGATGCTGTTGCGAATGCCGGCGATGATGAAGAAGGCGCCAAACACGACGCGCCCGATTGTGATCAATAGTGCCGCGGTCGTCATCGCGTGCTCCCCCAAGTTGTAAAATTCCCGGGGATTGCGTAGCGGATCGTCCGCGCGCCGTGAAGGCCCGCGGACACGCTTTGTGCTGAAATCGCGCTATTCGGCCGGTTCGGCGACGGGCTTGGCCATCGGGTTATTCGGGTGGGTGGTCCAGTTGGCGTAGTCGCCGGTGACGATGCGGCCGGTGCGCTCGTCGATGCTGCCGGGTGCAAGCTGCTCCATGGTGATGCAATCCTCGACCGGGCAGACCGAGACGCAGAGGTTGCAGCCGACGCACTCGTTGTCGAGGACCTCGAAGTGCCGCTTGCCGTCCTTTTCCTTCATGATCGCCTGGTGCGAGGTATCCTCGCAAACGATGTGGCACCGACCGCAGGAGATGCAGAGATCCTGGTCGATCCTGGCCTTGGCGATGTAGTTGAGGTTGAGGTACTGCCAATCGGAGACGTTGCGCACGGCGCGGCCGGCGAAGTCGTCGAGCGTCGCGTGGCCCTTCTCGTCCATCCAGTTGGAAAGGCCCGAAATCATCTCTTCGACGATCTTGAAGCCATAGGTCATGGCGGCGGTGCAGACCTGCACGTTGCCGGCGCCCAGCGCCATGAATTCGGCCGCGTCGCGCCAGGTGGTGACCCCACCGATGCCGGAGATCGGCATACCGTAGGTTTCGGCATCGCGGGCGATTTCGGCCACCATGTGCAGCGCGATCGGTTTGGCCGCCGGGCCGCAATAGCCGCCATGGCTGCCGCGGCCGTCGATCGAGGGCTGGGGCGAGAAATTATCGAGATCGACCGAGATGATCGAGTTGATGGTGTTGATCAGCGACACCGCATCGGTGCCACCGGCCTTGGCGGCGCGGGCGGGCTTGCGGATATCGGTGACGTTCGGCGTCAGCTTGGTGATCACCGGCATGCGGCTATATTGCTTGCACCAGCGCACCACCATCTCGATGTATTCGGGCACCTGCCCGACCGCCGCGCCCATGCCGCGCTCGGACATGCCGTGCGGGCAGCCGAAATTGAGTTCGATGCCGTCGGCGCCGGTTTCCTCGACTACCGGCAGGATGGCCTTCCAGCTCTCCTCGTCGCAGGGCACCATGATGGAGACGATCATGGCCCGGTCGGGCCAGTTCATCTTCACCTGCTTGATCTCGCGCAGATTGGTCTGCAGGTCGCGATCGGTGATCAGTTCGATGTTGTTGAAGCCGAGCAACCGGCGGTCGGCGCCATAGAGCGCGCCATAGCGCGGGCCGTTGACGTTGACGATCGGCGGACCTGCTTCGCCGAGCGTCTTCCACACGACGCCGCCCCAGCCGGCCTTGAAGGCGCGCTCGACATTGTAGGCCTTGTCGGTCGGCGGCGCGGAGGCCAGCCAGAACGGATTGGGAGACTTGATGCCGACAAAATTGTTTCGAAGGTCTGCCATCTGTTTTCCCCTTAGCTCATCAGCATGCGGTGGATACTTTCGGCCGCGTCGCGCCCTTCGGCGACAGCGGTCACGGTAAGATCGTCGCCGCCCGTGGCGCAATCGCCGCCAGCCCAGACCTTAGCCATCGACGTCTTCCCCTCGGCATCCACCTCGATCTTGCCGCCCGCGAGGATAAGCCCTTCGCCATCGGTGGCAAGCGTCTGGCCGATGGCCTTGAACACCTGGTCGGCAGCGACAAGCGCGCGATCGCCGGTGCCCTTGAGCGAACCGTCGACAAGTGTCGTGTGCTCGAGCTCGATGCCAATGACCTTGCCGTTTTCGCTGATGACGCGGACCGGCGCCATCCAGTGTCGGATATTGACGCCCTTGGAGGCCGCCAGATCCTGCTCGAATTCGGAGGCGTTCATGTTTTCCTTGCCGCGGCGGTAGGCGATGGTCACCTCGTCGGCGCCGAGCAATTTTGCCTGCACGGCAGCATCGATGGCGGTCATGCCGCCACCGATGACGACCACGCGGCGGCCGATCGGCAGGCTCGCAAGGTCTGTCGCCTGGCGTAGTTCGGCGATGAAATCGACGGCGTTCTCGACGCCCTCGGCGGCTTCGCCTTCAGCCCGCAGCGCATTGACGCCGCCGAGCCCCAGGCCAAGGAACACCGCGTCATGGTCGCGGGTGAGATCGGCAAGGCTGAAATGCTCGCCCAGGATCTGGCCCGTCCGGATGGTGATGCCGCCGATGGCGGTGACGTAATCGACCTCGGCCTGGGCAAAGTCGTTGGTCGATTTGTAGGAGGCGATGCCGTATTCGTTGAGCCCGCCGGCCTTTTCGCGGGCATCGAGGATGGTGACCGTGTGGCCGTGCATGGCGAGGCGATGCGCGGCGGCAAGGCCGGCTGGCCCGGCGCCGACGACGGCGACCTGCTTGCCCGTCTCCGGCGCGCGGGTGAAGAACTGCTTCTCCTCTTCCATCGCAATGTCCGTGGCGTAGCGCTGCAGCAGGCCGATCTTGACCGGCTTGCCTTCGGCCTCCATGCGCACGCAGGCTTCCTCGCAGAGTTGCTCTGTGGGACAGACGCGGGCGCACATGCCGCCAAGGATATTCTGCTCGAAGATGGTTTCGGCGGCGCCGAGCGGATTGCCGGTCGAGATTTCGCGGATGAACAGCGGGATGTCGATCGAGGTCGGGCAGGCATTCAGGCAGGGCGCGTCGTAGCAGAAATAGCAGCGATCGGCCTCGACCAGCGCCTCGTGCCGGATCAGCGGCGGGTGCAGGTCGGAAAAATTGTCGGCGTATTGGCTCGGCGCCAGCCGCCCTGCCGCGACGCCCTCTTTGAAAAGACCTTCAGCCATCGTTTCCAACCTCGATTGGAGCCATTCCACTCCGAAAGGCTAGCGCAGCTCAAAATTTTTATCAATTGGTCAAATAACGCGTGCCGATTGCGTCCTGCGCGGGATTTGTAACGATTTCATAGGCTTGAATCGGCGGGATACTATTCGTTAACCTTTCCCGGATTGGAACCAATGCAGTGGTGCACATCGGCAACAGTTCCATACGAAATTCGGAAGTTTTTTTAATGTGTGCACATTCCGGCCACAGTCCATGGTTACCGGCGGCTTATCAGTAACTAGTGAGAGTTAGATGTTTGATTAAGAAAATCATAGTTGCAGCAGCAGTGTTGGGCACGGTTATTATTACCTCCTCCAGCTCAATTTATGCCAGCAGCAACCAGTGTGGCGGTGCCTCGTGGTATGCCTTGACAGGCCAGCGAACCGCCAACGGCGATCGGATGAATCCGAACGCCATGACCGCGGCCCACAAGTTCCTGCCGTTCGGCACCAGGGTCAAAGTCGTCGACCAAAACTCCGGAAAAACCATTCAGGTTACCATCAACGATCGCGGCCCCTATGTGAGGGGCAGGATCATTGATCTGAGCCGCGCCGCGGCTACCCAGCTCGGCATTCGTGGGCCGGGTACCGGTAAAGTCTGCATCCAGCAGATTTAAACATCTGCCTCTCGGGGGCACTCGGAAGGCCGCCCTGCCATGCAGACGGCCTTTTGTTTTTGGGCGCGAGACGCCAGCAGCGTATTGCGCGACGGTATCTCAGTTTCGGGGCTGACATCGGCCGCTAACTCTTTTCGAGTTCTGCTTGTGCCGTTCGCTGGAGGTGACTAACGTTCGGCGACTAGTTTGCGAGACAAGTCCAAAATGAGATTCGGCCTTAACTTGGCGCCCCAGACGCGAGTCTATGGCGCGTTCCTGATTTACTCGTTCTCCATGGGCGCAATTTTTCCGCGCCTGGGAGATTTGCAGCGACAGATGGGCGTTGCCGAGGGGGCGCTCGGCTTCGGGCTGATCGGCGCGCCGGTCGGCACGCTGATCTCGCTGACGTTTGCCAGCGCCATCCTCGAGCGCGTCGGCTATCGGCGAGCGGTGCTCTGGCTCATTCCGCTGCTATCGGTGTTCTATGCCATAGCGGTGCATGCCACCGGGCCGCTGATGCTGTTCGCAACGCTGGTGCCGGTGGGCATCTGCATCGGCGCTATCGAAGTGATCATCAACCTCGAGGCCGATCGCACCGAGCATATGCTCGGCCGCCGCATCATGAACCGGGCGCACGGCTTCTGGAGCCTGGGGTTTTTCTCGGCCGGGCTGGTCGGCGGCGGCTTGGCGCAGCTGGGCCTCAGCCCGCAATTGCATTTAGCGCTGATGGTGCCGGTGATCCTTATCGCGACGCTGCTGGTGCTGGGGCAGTTCGATCCGGCGCCGCATCGCACCGGCACCAGCACGGCCAAGGCGCCGCGCTTCGCCCGTCCGACGCTCTCGATGATGCTACTGGTGGCGGTTACCCTCTCGGCAATGATCATGGAAGGCGCCGGCGCCGACTGGTCGGCGATCTACATGCGCGACACTTTTCATGTGACGCCGTTCCTTGCCGGCTTCGCGGTGGCCATCGGCGCCCTGACGCAGGCGATCACCCGCTTTTTCGCCGACAGCTTTGTCGAGCGCTATAGCCCAACCAGCGTGGCGCGGGTGCTGGTCAGCATCTTGGGCGTTGGCGCGTTGCTGGTGTTTTTCGCGCAATTCGACTGGATGGCGCTTTTGGGCTTTGGCCTGATGGGCGTCGGCACCAGCGCCATCTTCCCGCTGGCGATGTCGGCGGCGGCGCAGCGGACCGACCGACCTTCGGCGATCAATGTCGCAGCGCTGGCGCAGATATCATTCGTTGCGTTCCTGCTCGGTCCGCCGCTATTAGGGTTCGTGGCGCAGCATTTCGGCATTCGCTGGTCGTTCGGCATCGGCCTGCCGCTGGTGGTATTGAGTTTTGCCGCCGCCGGAGCCTTGGGGAGTCGCCCGGTTCCCCACCAGGTACCTGCCGAATAGGACTGCCACCCAGGCCAGGTTTCAAGGCGGTCGCCGCCAACGCCCACGGCCGGGGCGACTGCATTTGGAGCGTTCGATGCGTTTTAAGCCGCACTACCGGCTGTATGCCTGTTTCTTCCTGTTCTCGTCGATCACCGGCGCCATGTTCTCGCGGCTTCCCGATATCCAGAACAATCTGCAGGTCAACGAGGCGCAGCTCGGCCTGACGCTGATCGGCGCCGCGATCGGGGCCTTGATTTCGCTGACCTTTTCGGCCCCGCTGATCGAAAAGCTCGGCGCGCGGCGGACAGCGTACATCACCGTTCTGGGCAGCACCGCACTCTATGCCTGCGTGCCGTTCATTTCCTACGCGCCGCTGGCGTTCCTCGACCTGATGGCTGCCGGGCTCCTGGCCGGCGCGCTGGAAATCAACCTCAATGTCGAGATCGCGCGGACCGAAACCCTGCTCCGCCGCTCGATCATGAGCCGGGCGCATGGCTTCTGGAGTCTCGGCTTCTTCGTCACCGCGCTGATCGCGGCGGCGTTGCGGCAGCTCGGCGTTTCGGCGCAACTGCACCTGGCGGGCATGTTGCTGGTGGTGTTCATCTTCGCGGTCGTGATGATTTCGGGTATCAACAATGCGCCGGCGCGGGTGGCGCATGGCGAGGACAAGCCGCCGCTGATCGCCTTCCCGACCATCGCGCTGCTGCCGCTCTGCCTTATCGGCATCGCGGCGTTCCTGATCGAAGGCGCCGGCGTCGATTGGTCGGCGATCTATATGCGCGACGCGTTCCACGCCGAGCCGTTCGTTGGCGGCTTGGGACTGACACTCTTCACCTTCTTCATGGCGATGGCGCGGATCTTTATCGGGCCGGTGGTCGACCACTATAGCCCGCGCGCCGTGGTGGCGACGCTGCTGGGGCTCAGCGCGCTGGGGCTGATTGCCATCTGGCTGGCGCCCGCCCCCTGGATAGCACTGGCCGGGTTCGCGCTCCTTGGCGTCGGCTGCAGCGCTGTCTATCCGCTGGTGGTTTCGGCCGCTGCGCAGCGCACCGACCGGCCATCGGCGATCAATGTGGCGGCCATCGGCCAGGTCACCTTCGTGATCTTCTTCCTCGCGCCGCCAATCCTGGGGTTCGTGGCGCATTATTTCGGCATCCGCAATTCCTACGTCGTCTGCCTGCCGCTGGTGATCGCCGGGCTGGCCGTGGTTTCGGCCCTGGCCAAGCGCCCCCAACCCTTGCCTCCGGGGGAGACGCCAACCGAACCGCTTTCCTCGCATGGCTGAAGCACCGCGCCTTATCGACCTGCGCCAATCGCCCACCGCGTTGCGGGTGCAACGCGGGGTGATGCGGTTTCTGCGGGCGCAGCTCGGGTTTTCCTGCTTTTCCGAGGTGCCACTGGCCAATGGCCGGCGCGCCGACGTGCTGGGGGTGGGGCTCAAGGGCGAGATCTGGATCGTCGAGATCAAATCCAGCCTGGTGGACTTCCAGGTCGACGTGAAGTGGCCGCACTACAAGGACTATTGCGACCGGTTCTATTTCGCCAAGCCGCCGGAGCTCGATGCGGAAATTTTTCCGCAGAGCGAAGGGCTGATCGTCGCCGACGGGCATGACGCCGCGATTTTGCGCGACGCGCCGGATTTTCCGCTGCCCGGCGGGCGACGCAAGGCGATGCTGCTGAAGCTGGCGCGGCTGGGGGCGGACCGGGTGCATGCGCTGATGGATCCGATGGGGGAGGTTTGAACAATCCGGATTGCGCTCGGCCCGGGATTCCCTTCACGGATACGGCAGGAACCGCATACCCCCACCCTTGCTGCCGCCTTCCCTCCCCGCAAG
>JAQGKB010000260.1 GCA_028290345.1 Hyphomicrobiales bacterium
GGTGAACACCAGTCCGTAAAGCAGCTCGTTCCAAATGCTGGTGAATTGCCAGATGACGGTGACGATAAGGATCGGCGGCGACAGCGGCAGCACCACCTTCCAGAAGATGCGCCAGAACCCCGCACCATCGATCCGCGCCGCCTTGATCAGATCGTCCGGAATATTGGCGAAGAAGTTGCGGCAGAACAGCGTGGTGAACGAAAGGCCCTGGATGGAGTGGATCAGGATCAGGCCGTAAACCGAGTTGGCGAGGTGCAGCTTGCCCATGATGTAGGCCCAGGGCAGCAGCGTCACCTGCCCGGGCATGAACACGCCCAGCATCACGCAGGTGAACAGGATGTCCGAGCCCCTGAACCTCCATTTGCTGAGGACATAGCCATTGATGGCGCCGAGCGCCGTCGAGATCAGCGTCGGCGGGATGGTGATTTTCAGCGAATTGTAGAAATTCGCCTGCACGCCCGAACAAGTGCCGCTCACGCAGGCCTCGTTCCACGCCCTGCCCCAGGCGGCGAAGGAAAAGCCCTGCGGCAGGCCGATCAGCCCGTGCTTGGCGATCTCGGGAAAACTGCGAAACGAGTTGGAGACAACGACCAGCAGCGGCAGCAAATAGATTGCCGCAAAGAGCGCCAGCACGCCATAGATCAGCGTTCGCGACAGCAGCCAGCGGCGGTGCGCCGCCGCCGCTTCCCGATCGCCAATGTCAAAATTCGCGCTGGTCGAAGCTTGTGCGTAAGAAATGAGGCCACTCCCAGCGACTTTTCCACCCACCATATGGAGCCTGCGCGGCCGTGTCTAACGACGAATGTGGCCGCGCCGGATCAGTGGCCGCCGGGCATTCCCCCGGACATTGCCCCGCCAGCCGGCTTCCTGATGAAGAAAGCCGCCGCTACCGCGAAAAGCGAGATGATCGCCCCACACAAGAAGGCCGTTCGAATACCGCCAGTCGTTGCCGAGATCATCGGCTCGCCGGCTGCGGCCAGTCCCGCCGCGCGGCTGGACATCAACGCGACGAACAACGCCACGCCGGTGGCGCCGGCCACCTGCTGCACGGTACCGAGCAGCGCGCTGCCATGTGAATAGAGCTTTGGCGGCACGGCGCTGAGGCTCGCCGTGAACAACGGCGTGAACACCAGGGACAGACCGATGCTGATCGCGACGTGACCGGCAAGGATGTAGGGAATCGGCGTGTTCTGGTCGAGCATCGTCATCAGCCACAGCACCGCGCTCACGATGATGGCTCCCGGCACCAGCAGCACTGTCGGACCATACTTGTCGTATAGCCGCCCGACGGGCGGGGCCAGCAGCCCCATCACCAGGCCCCCCGGCAGCAACAGAAACCCCGTCTGCAGCGTGTCGAGGCGAAGCACGGTCTGCAGGTAGATGGGCAAAAGGATGATGGTGCCGAATAACGCCATCATGCAGATGGCCATCATGGTCACCGAGATCGCGAAGGTCTTCGACGTCAAAGTGCGCAGGTCGAGTAGGGCCTTGTCCCTTTTCTGCAACCAGATCTGGCGCAAGATGAACGCAACGAGCCCCACCGCGCCGACGCTGAGCGACATCCAACCCGGAATCGCCCCCTCGCCGCTCGACGGATCGCCAAAACTGCTCAAGCCGTAGACGAGACCGCCAAACCCGAGTGCAGAGAGGATCACCGAGATCACATCCAGCGGCACTTGGCGGGGCGTCGTCACGTTCTTGATCAGGCGCGTGCCGAGCAGCAGCGCTGCCAGCGCGATCGGCAGCACCAGCAGAAACATCCACCGCCACTCGAGGACCTGGAGAATGAAACCCGAAATTGTTGGTCCGATCGCCGGGGCGACAGAGATCACGATGGAAATATTGCCCATCGTCTTGCCGCGCGCGTTTTCAGGGACCAGCGTCATCACCGTCGTCATCAGCAGCGGCAGCATGATCGCGGTGCCCAGCGCCTGCACGATCCGACCGAGCACCAGCAGTTCCAGGCCGGGCGACACGGCACAGAGCAGCGTGCCGGCGCTGAACAGGCTCATCGCCAGGATAAAGATCGGGCGGGTATTGATCCGCTGGATCAGGAACCCGGTGACCGGGATGACAATCGCCATGGTCAGCAGGAATGCCGTCGTCAGCCATTGCGCGGCGCTGGCCGTAACATTGAGGTCCTTCATCAGGTGTGGCAGGGCCACGCTCATGATGGTCTCGTTCAGGATGACCACGAAGGTGGAGACCAAAAGAATAGAGATGACTAGCCGGTTGCGCGACCCCATATCGGCGTCGGCGGATGCGTCTGCTGGCAAATCAACAGCGGCTTGCGTCTCAGGGGTCATTTTGGGGCTCCTGCCGGATATTCGTTAAAAAGCAAATTTCTGCGCCGCCTTACTACGGCGTGCGCGTCAGCCATTAGCTGCTTTTCCTACGACGGTCGACCCACCCGGCGTTCGACAAAGAAATGAAATATTTTTGACGTCGAGCATCGCTTGGCCCGCACCGGGTCTACCACGCGAGCTGTCATGGTTGCGCTCGCTTACTGGCTGATCTTGGCCTTGAGCGCGACGATACGTTTGTAACTGTCTTCGATATGTGCGGCAAATTTCGGATCGGCCTTGGCCTGCGCCACCAAAATCCCGCGGATCTGGTCGCCGAGCCCGGCGCTATAAGCGGCGGTATTGGAGAATAGCAGCACGTCGACGCCGGCATTGACGGCGCGCACCACGGTATCCTTCAGCGTGAACTGCTTGCGGATGGCGCCCATTTCCAGGTCGTCGCTGATCACGACGCCCTTGTAGCCGATCTGACTGCGCAGCACGTCGTCGATCCAGACGGGCGAAAGGCTGGCAGGCAGGTGCGCCGTGTCGCCGACCGGATCGTAGTTCGCGTCGTAGAGGTGCCCCACCATGACGAAATCGGCCAGCCCCTGGCCGATCAACGTCCGGTAGGGTTCGAGCTCGGATTTGTCCCAGGTCTTGGTAATATCGACGAAGCCCTCATGGCTGTCGGTCGTGCTCGAGCCGTGCCCGGGGAAATGCTTTAGCGCCGTCAGCAGCCCCGCCTGCCGGTGCGCCCGGACGAAGGCGCCAGCATATGCCGCCACGGTGGCGGCATTCTTGCTGAACGAGCGGCCGTATTTGCCGATGATCGGGTTGGACGGGTTCACGTTGAGATCGACCACCGGACCGAAATTGACCGTGAAGCCAAGCTTTGCGATCGAGGCCGCCATCGCGCCATAGACCTTGCCCGCCTCGTCGGGCGTGCCGTCCCCGGCAATGGTTTGTGCGTTCGGAATTTCCTCGAAGCCGACATCCTTGGTCAGCCGTTCGACCGCGCCGCCCTCCTGGTCCAGCGTCAGGAACGGCGGCAGTGTCGGCGATGCCGCGCGGAACGCGGCGTTCATCGCCTTGACCGCCGCAAGGCTCGCGACATTTGTCTTGAGATACATCACGCCGCCGATCTCGCTCTTGGCGATCTCGTCCCGGATGGCGATGACCGATTTGTCGCTGATGTTGTTGCCGGCAAAGCCGATCACGACCATCTGCCCAGCCATTTGTCCGAGCGAGGCAGCAAAGGCCGGCACCGGCGCAAGCGTGGCAAGCAGCGCCAGCGCAAAACAGTTCACTTTCAAGGGGTTCACTGGGGTTCTCTCATCCGAATCGCGCCACCATGCCGTAGCATTGCGGCAGAAACAATGAGGCCGCGTTAAAGCGCGGCTTGCCCACGGCAGCCTCTGTCGCTAATACAACCCTCCCGCCGCCATCCGAGATCAGACCTTGAGTAATCCGACCCTTAGTTGTGGCCTCGATTTTGGCACGTCCAATTCCACACTGGGCACCGTGGGCGCCGACGGCGCACCCAACCTCGTGCCGCTCGAAGACGGCCGCCCCACCATCCCCAGCGCCATCTTTTTCAGCTTCGAGGACGAGAGCGTCTTTTTCGGCCGCAAGGCGCTCAGCGAATATGTCAGCGGCGCCGGTGGCCGCATCATGCGCTCGCTCAAGAGTGTGCTCGGAACCTCGCTCATGGGCGACACCACGCGGATCAAGGCCCGCTCCTGGCCATTCATCGACATTCTGGGTCTCTATGTCGGCGAGCTGAAACAGCGATCGGAAACCCTGCTCGGCCGCGCCATCGACAACGTCGTGGTCGGCCGGCCGGTCCACTTCGTAGACGACGACCAGCGCGCCGATGCCGAAGCGCAGCGCCAGCTCGAAGGCGCTGTGCGGGCCAAAGGTTTTCGGCACATCGAGTTCCAGTTCGAACCGATCGCCGCCGCGCTCGACTACGAACGGCAGATCGAAGACGAGCAACTGGCGCTGATCGTCGACATCGGCGGCGGCACCTCGGACTTCTCGATCATCCGCGTATCGCCTGAGCGGGCCCGCGCCAGCGATCGCCAGGCCGATATCCTTGCCACCACGGGCGTGCATATCGGCGGCACCGATTTCGACCGCATGCTCTCCATGGCCAAGGTGATGCCGGCGCTCGGTTACCAGACGCCGACCCGCGACGGCAAGCGCCCCCTGCCCTCCGGCCCTTACTACGATCTCGCCACCTGGCACCGGATCAACCGGCTCTACGTGCCGCAAACCCTGCTCGAACTGCGGCAGACGCGGCGCGAAGCCAAATATCCCGAGCGGGTGGAACAGATGCTCGCCGTGATCGAGGACCGGCAAGGTCACCGCCTCGCATCAACCGTCGAGGACGCCAAGATCGCCCTTACCGCCATCGCCGAAACCGAGTTTTCCTTCACAGCCCGCGATGTCGCGCTGCAGACCATCATCACCAGCGCCGACCTCGGCCGGGCGATCGAAAACGCCGTGGAGCGGTTGGTCGCGACGATCAATGCCACGCTGCAGCATGCCGGCCTCGCCGCCTCGGCAATCGAAACCCTGATCCTCACCGGCGGCTCGACGCAAATCCCTGCCATCATGAGCCGCCTGCACGCGCTTTTCCCCGAGGCGCGGTTCGTGCAGACCGATGCTTTCGGCAGTGTCGGACTAGGCCTGGCCCTGGACGCATCGCGAAAGTTCTAGGCAGCGCAAGCTGCTACCCCCACCCTTGATCCCTCCCCACAAGGGGGGAGGGAATTCGACGGCCATGCAATTTGGCGCTCCCTCCCCCTTGTGGGGAGGGAAGGCGGCAGCAAGGGGTGGGGGTGGCAGCCCGGCACTGCCGCAGGGGCCTACTTGTTTTGCCTATTCGCGATCAAATCATCCACCACGCCCGGATCGGCCTGCGTCGAGGTATCCCCCAGCGCCACGTTATCATTCTCCGCCACCTTGCGCAAAATCCGGCGCATGTTCT
>JAQGKB010000277.1 GCA_028290345.1 Hyphomicrobiales bacterium
GGCGGGGGTTGGTCGTTAATTCGAGGGGAGAGACCATGTCTTCTGACATGACCGAGCAGCGTAGGGCGCTTCGCGAAGCAGCACTGCATTTTCACGAGTTTCCAAAACCAGGTAAGCTGGAAATCCAGGCGACCAAGCCGCTTGCCAACCAGCGCGACCTGGCGCTGGCCTATTCCCCCGGCGTCGCGGCGCCCTGCGAGGAGATCGCAGCGGACCCCGAGACGGTGACCCGGTACACCTCGCGCGGCAACCTCGTGGCGGTGATTTCCAACGGCACGGCGGTGCTCGGCCTCGGCGCCATCGGCGCGCTGGCCTCGAAACCGGTGATGGAGGGCAAGGCGGTGCTCTTCAAGAAATTCGCTGGGATCGATGTGTTCGACATCGAGATAGAGGAACGCGACCCGAAGAAATTCATCGAGGTGGTGGCCCCGCTGGAGCCGACCTTCGGCGGCATCAACCTCGAGGATATCCGCGCTCCCGATTGCTTCGAGATCGAGGAAGCGCTGCGGGCCCGGATGAAGATTCCGGTGTTCCACGACGACCAGCACGGCACGGCGATCATCGTCGGCGCGGCAGTGCTCAACGGCCTGGAACTGGCCGGCAAGACCATCGACAACGTCAAGATCTGCACCTCCGGCGCAGGCGCCGCGGCAATCGCCTGCCTCAACCTGCTGGTGGCGCTGGGCGCCAAGCATGAGAATATCTGGGTCGCCGACAAGGATGGCCTGGTCACCCACAAGCGCAACGACATCAACGACAAGTGGCGCGGGCAGTTCCGCCGGGTGAGCGATGCGACGACGCTGGCCGAGGTCATCGACGGCGCCGACGTGTTCCTCGGCCTTTCGGCTGCGGGCGCGCTGACGCCTGAAATGCTGCTCAAGATGGGCAGCACGCCGCTGGTGATGGCGCTGGCCAATCCCAACCCGGAAATCATGCCGGAACTGGCGAAGGCCACGCGTCCGGATGCCATGGTCTGCACCGGGCGTTCGGACTATGCCAATCAGGTCAACAACGTCCTCTGCTTCCCGTTCATCTTCCGCGGCGCGCTCGATGTCGGCGCGACCGCGATCAACGAGGAAATGAAGCTGGCGGCGGTCAAGGCCATCGCCAAGCTCGCCCATGAGCCGGGGCTGGAAGTCTCGCCGTCTGGCGCGCCGGCGATCTATGGACCGGACCACATCATTCCCAATCCGTTCGACCAGCGGCTGATCCTGCGCATCGCGCCGGCGGTGGCACGGGCGGCGATGGAAACGGGCGTGGCCAAGCGGCCTATCCTCGATTTCGACGCCTATCACGATAGCCTTAACCGTTTCGTGTTCCGCTCCGGGCTGGTGATGAAGCCGATCATCGACCGGGCGCAGGGGCAGGGCAAGCGCATCGCCTTTGCTGATGGCGAGGACGAGCGGGTGCTGCGCGCAGCGCAGGTGCTGCTCGAGGAGCGCATTGCACGGCCGATCCTGATCGGGCGGCCCGCGGTGATCGAGGCGCGCATCCAGCGCTTCGGGCTGCCGCTGCATCCGGGGCGTGATTTCGAGATCATCAATCCCGAGGACGATCCGCGCTATCGCGACTATGTGGCGCTGTTCCATTCGCTGGTCGGCCGCAGCGGGGTGACGCCGGAGACGGCGCGCACCATCGTGCGCACCAACACCACCACCATTGCGGCCCTTGCAGTGAAGCGCGGCGATGCCGACGGGATGATCTGCGGGCTGCAGGGGCGCTTCATCAAGCATGTGCGCGACATCCGCTCGGTGATCGGGCTGCAGGAGGGGGTGAAGGATCTTTCGGCGCTCTCGATGCTGATCATGCCGCGCGGCGCGTTCTTCCTCGCCGATACCTATGTCAACATGGACCCCACGGCCGAGGAGATCGTCGCCATTGCGTTGCAGGCGCGCGACCACCTCAAGCGCTTCAACATCGAAGCGCGGGCGGCCTTGCTTAGCTATTCGAACTTTGGTTCGCGCGATGGCGACAGCGCCTTCAAGATGCGCGAGGCCTACCGGTTGTTGAAGGCGGCGGCGCCGGACCTGATTGTCGAGGGCGAAATGCAGGGCGATTTGGCGCTCAATTCCGACCTGCTCGATCGCTATGTGCCCGATACGGTGCTGAAGGGCGAAGCTAATCTTCTCCTGTTCCCGAACCTCGATTCGGCCAACCTTTCCATGACGTTGCTGAAGGAAATGAACAACGCGCTGGCAGTTGGCCCGATCCTGATGGGCACCCGCTGCCCGGCGCATATCCTGGCCCCCTCCAGTACCAGCCGCGGCATCGTCAACATGACGGCGATCGCCGCCACCGAAGCAATCGCCCTAGAAGGACGCCTCGCATGATCCGCCACACGGTTATCTTTTCCCTGAAGCACGCCGCCGGTTCGGCCATGGAAGAGGCCTTCCTCAGCGACGCCCAGGCGCTGGGGACAATTCCGGGCGTCGAAAAATTCGAGCGGCTGCGCCAGACCAGCCCGAAGAACGAGTTCCACTTCGGCTTCTCCATGGAATTCGCCGACGCCGCCACCTATGCGCACTATGACGGCCACCCCGTCCACGTGGCCTTCGTCCGCGACCGCTGGGTGCCGGAAGTGGAGAAGTTTTTGGAAGTGGATTACGAGCGGTTGTAGGCGCCAGCCCGCGTCGAGGGTACCCCCCTCGCCATGAGGGCTACTGAGGCGGGTCCGCGTAGTGCCGGCCGATGCACCACGTCATTCCCGCGCAGGCGGGAATCCAGTAAACTCGGCGATCGTGTTGAATTGCCGGTGAAAAAGCCGTTGCACTGGGGTACTGGATTCCCGCCTGCGCGGGAATGACGGCGATCGGGCGCGGCCGGTCGCCCTACTGGAACGCCGTCTCTGCG
This sequence comes from Hyphomicrobiales bacterium, assembly GCA_028290345.1. Taxonomy (GTDB): domain Bacteria; phylum Pseudomonadota; class Alphaproteobacteria; order Rhizobiales; family Devosiaceae; genus JAQGKB01. Next base: position 2,851 of record JAQGKB010000277.1, read on the forward strand.
AAACTCCGCAATTTCCGTGAGTGCAGCCTCTCCGGTGGTTGGTCGCGCAAGATTTCCATCGCCCGCAGGCCGATGAGCAGGTGGCGGTTGACTTGGGTGCGGTAGAAGTCCGATGCCATGCCGGGGAGTTTAAGTTCGCCGTGTAGGGGCTTGTCGGAGATGCACAAAAGCGTGCCGTAGGGGACGCGGAAGCGGAAGCCGTTGGCGGCGATGGTGGCGCTTTCCATATCGAGAGCCACGGCGCGGGACTGGCTCAGCCGCTGGGTGATTTCCTTCTGGTCGCGCAGTTCCCAGTTGCGATTGTCGAATGAGGCGACGGTACCGGTGCGCATGATGCGCTTGGTTTCGAGGCCTTCCAATTTGGTGATCTCGGCCACCGCGCGCTCGAGGGCGACCTGCACTTCGGCCAGCGCCGGGATCGGGACCGAGAGTGGCAGGTCGGCGTCGAGGACGTGATCCTCGCGCACATAGGCGTGGGCAAGGACGTAGTCGCCGAGTTCCTGCGAATTGCGCAGGCCGGCGCAGTGGCCGAGCATCAGCCAGCAATGCGGGCGCAGCACGGCGACGTGGTCGGTGATGGTTTTGGCGTTGGACGGGCCGACGCCGATATTGATCATGGTGATGCCGCGGCCGCGACCGGCGGTGAGGTGGTAGGCCGGCATCTGCGGCAGGCGGACCGGATCGGTGCCTTTGGTGCCGCCGCCATGGCGGCTGTTGAGGGTGACGACGTTGCCCGGTTCGACGAAGGACTCGTAGTGCTCGTGGCCAGCGGCCATGTGCTCATGCGCTACGCGACGGAATTCGTCGATGTAGAAGTGGTAATTGGTGAAAATCACGAAATTCTGGAAATGCTCCGGGTCGGTGCCGGTGTAGTGGCTGAGCCGGAAAAGGGAATAATCGATGCGCGGCGCGGTGAACGCGGCCAGCGGGTAGGGGCCGCCGGCGGGCGGAATGAAGGTGCCGTTGGCGATCTCGTCATCGGTGAAGGCGAGGTCCGGCGCATCGAAGATGTCGCGCAGCGGGATGCCGAGCGCATTGAGCGCGGCGCCATCGAGATGCTCGGTGGCGCTGACGGCGAAATGCAGCGGGATGGGCGTGGTGGACTCGCCGATTTCAATGACCCCGCCGTGGTTGTTCAGGATCTGGGTGAGGTTGTCGTGGAGATAGGTGCGGAAGAGATCGGGCGCGGTCAGTGTGGTGCGATAGACGCCGGGCGTATGCAGCGAGCCGTAGGGCAGGATGGAGTCGGTCTTGGCGTAGCTGGTGGAGGTTACCTGTACCTGCGGATAGAAGGCGCGCACCTTGCCCTGCGGGATGATGCCCTGGGTCAGCCCGAACAGATGGTGGCGGATGAAGCCGGTGTTGCGGTTGTAAATTTCGGCGACATAGTCGCAGGCGGCCTCGGCATTGGCGAAGGCCTTGGTGGGTAGAGGTGGAGGGCTGATGGTGGTCATTCTCGTTCTCCCGCCCGGTTGCTGCTTCCGGCGACAATTGTTTGATCTGGCATGCCAGCTTAGCCCGAACTCCGCAACATAGCGTGACGAGGCAAGATGATAATCACCTTTCGGTGAAGTGCCTTTAATGGGCGGCAGCGCGCCCCATTTACATTAGCGTCACTGGAATTCTGCAAACGACCCATGCACCCGGTGATCAGAGAAGGCGTTCGCTGCTGTCCCCCAAGCCCTCAACAGTGCGACGGGCGCTTTTTCGAGGCCGCGGTCCCAGAAATGGGGCCGCGGCCTTTCTATTTTAAGCCCAGCTTCATGCCGAGATCTTGCGATGGTGCTTGCCAATTCGGGGCAATGCCAGCCATATCAAGGTGCGGTCGCGCCGACCGCTTTCCCTCAAGGTTTGATAGCGATGACGTTTTCGATCTACACGGCTTCGGTGCCGGTTTTCACACGCAAGCTCAAGGCCCTGCTCGCGATCCTCAACAAGGCCGAGGCGAATGCCGCCGAGCGCAAGATCGACCTCGATTTCCTGGCGAACGATCGCATCGCGCCCGACATGTTCTCGCTGATCAAGCAGGTGCAGAGCGTCGCCGACCAGGCCAAGTTCGGCGCCGCCCGCGTCGCAGGCAAGACCCCGCCGGCATGGACCGACGACGAGACCACCTATGAGCAGCTGAAGGCGCGGGTGCAGAAAGCGCTCGATTACCTCGCGACGTTCAGCGAGGCCGATTTCGTCGGCGGCGCCGAGCGCGAGGTGACGGTTCGCGTGGCCGGGCAGGAGCGCACCATTTCCGGCGCCGAATACCTGCTCGAGCGCTCGATGCCGAACTTCTATTTCCACCTGACCACGGCCTACGCCATCCTGCGCAAGAACGGCATGCCGATCGGCAAGGGCGATTTCCTCGCCTGATCCAGACCAAGGGACGGGCGCCATCAGGCATGGCGCTCGTCATCCGGCACCGACGGGGAACTGAGCTGCAATTCTGACGTTTCCGAGTGACGTCTCCGCCCAGGAGAACTTCCTCGGATGAATATCAGCACGCTGCTGTTGGGCCGTCGGCTTGCCAATGACGAGTATCAGGACAAGAAGATCACCTGGGTCGAGGGTGTGCCCGCCATGGGCCTCGACGGCCTCGGTTCCTCCTCGTACGGGCCGGAAGCCGCGCTCACCATCCTGATCCCGCTGGGAGCGCTGGGGCTGGTCTATGCCGGGCCGGTGATGGGCGTGATCGTTGCCCTGCTCGTGCTGCTCTATTTGTCGTACCGCCAGACATTGGCGGAATATCCGACGAATGGCGGGGCCTACAGCGTGGCGAAGGCCAATTTGGGCGAGTACCCGAGCCTGCTGGCGGCGGCCGCGCTGATGATCGACTACGTGCTCAACGTGACGGTCGGCGTCTCGGCCGGCGTCGGCGCGCTGGTCTCGGCGATCCCTGAACTGCATGCCTATATCCTGCCCCTCTGCATCGGCATCGTGCTGATCGTGATGCTCGCCAACTTGCGCGGCACTCGTGAGGCGGGGTGGCTGTTCGCGCTGCCCACCTATCTCTTCATTGCGTGCTTTGTCGGCATGGTCATCTGGGGCGGGGCCCGCATAATTCTCGAAGGGGGCCAGCCGACGCCAGTCGTGCCGCCGCCGCAAC
>JAQGKB010000290.1 GCA_028290345.1 Hyphomicrobiales bacterium
CACCCACGACGTACGCGAGGCAGTGTTCCTCTCTGACCGCATCTACGTGCTGTCCGCAAGGCCGGCCAGCATTGTCCGCGAGGTGCACGTGACCCTACCCCGCCCACGCGCCGTCGTAGGCACGCCGGAAGCCGGCGCCATCGAAGCCGCAATTCTCGACACCCTGCTCAATCCCGATGCCGTTAAAGGACCTTGAAATGACGTCTCTCAACCGCCGACAACTCGTTGTGCTGACCCTTGCCGCAAGCCTTGCCGGCGTCACGCGATCGCTCGCGCAGGCTGCCCCCAAGAAGGTCACCGTGGCGCTCGACTGGACGCCGAACACCAATCACATTGGCCTCTATGTCGCGCGCGACAAAGGCTTTTACTCGGACGCCGGTCTTGCCGTCGAAATCGTGCCCTATAGCGATACGGCCGCCGGAACCCTGGTCGCCAACCGGATCGCCGATTTCGGCATCATCGGCTCCATTGGCCTGTTGACGCAACGCGCGGCCGGCGCCGATCTGCGGGGCGTCTATGCCGTGGTGCAAAGCGAAACCGGACGGGTGGTGTTCGACGCCAGCCGCACTGCGATCCAGCGCCCGAAGGATCTCGACGGGCTGAAGTATGGCGGCTTCGGCAGCGCTTGGGAGAATGCGCTGCTCGGCACCATCATCCGGCACGATGGCGGCAAGGGCAATTTCGAGACGGTGACGCTTGGCACGTCCGCTTATGAGGCCCTGGCCAATGGTTCGGTGGATTTCACGCTCGAGGTCGCGACCTGGGAAGGCGTGCAGGCCGAGCTTGCCGGCGAAAAGCAGCGCACGTTCCGCTATGCGGATTATGGCGTCCCCGATGAGCAGACGACGCTTCTCGGCTCCAGCCAGGCTTACCTCGCGGCCAATCCTGGCCCCGCTAAGGCGTTTGTCACCGCCACGCAGCGCGGTTATGCCTTTGCGGTCGACCATCCGGACGAAGCGGCAAAAATCCTGGTCGCTGCCAATGCCGATTTCCTCACCAACCCGCCACTGATCAGCGCATCGCTGAAATCGCTCGTGGATGGCAATTATCTTCGGAGTGCCGGCGGCGCGGTCGGGACCATCGATCCGGGCAAGATGGCAGCTCTCGGCAGCTATCTTTTCACCTCGGGCATCCTCAAGGACGCCGATGGGGCCGCTCTCAAGCAGGCGCCAGATCTTGCCGCCGCTTTCTCGAACGAGTTTTTTGCCTGATCTTGGCTTAGCATGTCCAAATCGCCGGGCCTCGCGCGTCTCTGTTCCGGCGAGGCATCGTGCCTGCCCACGACGATGATGGAGATTTGAACATGCAATATATTCTGGCGCTTTACGTGGACGAGGCGGGTTGGCCGAAACTAACGCCGGCCCAGCAGGAGCAGGGCATGGCGGCTTATTTCGCCTATACCGAAGCCATGCAGAAGGCGGGCGTTTTCAAGGCAACTGGGCGACTGCAGCCGAGCTCGACGGCAACGACGGTTCGGCTAGTGGACGGCAAGCCGCAGGTGCTCGACGGCCCCTATGCCGATTCCAAGGAACAGTTGGGCGGATTCTACCTCATCGAGGCGCCCGATCTTGATGCGGCGCTCGGTTGGGCGGCACGGTGCCCCGCGGCCGGACACGGCGTCGTCGAAGTCCGGGCGATTGCCCCCTGAGCCTGGGCGGCGAGGCGGCAATGACCTCCAGCGAAACCGAGGCGCAGGCGCGCAGCACAGCGGAAGCCGTGGCCCGCCAAAGCTATGGCAAGCTGGTCGCCTTCCTCGCGGCCCGCACCCGGGATGTGGCGCAAGCCGAGGACGCCCTGTCCGAAGCCTTCGCTGCGGCTTTGGCGGATTGGCCTGTGCGCGGTTCTCCAGCGAACCCGGAGGGCTGGCTGCTCACCGTCGCCCGGCGCAAGATGATCGACAGCGCCCGGCGGCGGCAGAGCGGGGAGTTGGCAACGCCGCAGTTGCAGCTCCTCGCCGAGGAGCTCTCCACCGCCGCGGACGGGGACATCCCTGACCATCGTCTGGCGCTGCTGTTTGCCTCGGCGCATCCGGCGATCGAAGAGGGAATCCGGGCGCCGCTGATGCTGCAGGTGGTGCTGGGCCTCAACGCGGAGACCATCGCCTCCGCGTTCCTCAGTTCACCGGCGGCAATGGGCAAACGCCTGGTCCGCGCCAAGGATAAGATCCGGCGGGCCGGTATTCCGTTCAGCGTCCCGGATCGCGAGGAGGTTCCCGGCCGGCTCGGCGCAGTGCTCGACGCGATCTATGCCGCGTTCTCGGAAGGCTGGACCGATGCGGTTGGGACCGACGTGGTGCGGCGCGACCTCACCTCGGAAGCGATGTTCCTCGCCCGGCTCGTGACCGAATTGCTGCCCGAGCAGCCGGAAGCCCTGGGCCTCTATGCGCTGATGCTGCACGCCCAGGCGCGGCGGGCGGCCCGGCGTACGCCGGACGGGGAATATGTACCGCTCGCGGAGCAGGACGCGGCTCTGTGGGACAGCCAGATGATCGAGCTGGCGGAAGCGTTGTTGCTGCGTGCCAGCGCCCTGGGCGCTTTCGGGCGCTATCAGCTGGAGGGGGCGCTGCAATCGGCGCACGCTTTTCGCTGCCGCACCGGTCAAGCGAACTGGCCCGCCGTGGTGCAGCTTTATAACGCACTCTTCGCATTGACTGGCTCGCCTGTGGTGGCCATCAACCGCGCGCTGGCGATTGCCGAGGTGTCGGGTGCCGCCACGGCGCTGGAGGCGATGCCGGAAATTGCCGCCGCCGCGCGGCTGGCCGACTACCAGCCTTACTGGGCTGCCCGCGCCCAGCTGCTGGCCAAGACGGCGGCCTACGGCGATGCTCGCCGCGCCTATGAAATTGCGATTGGGCTCGAGCGCGATCCGGCGGTCCGTCGCTTCCTGCAGCGCCGCCAATCGGCGCTCGGGGTTGAATAACCGGGAGCGGCCGGATTTCGGCCATGTTCCTGACAAACTTCGATGGATTGTCCGTTGCGGTCCGCCAGCGCCCGCTTTAGCGTGCCGCCTGCAAGTTTGGAGATTTATTCAGTGCCGCAAATTGTTCGGGTCCTTTTTCAGGCCGTTGTCATTGCCGTCGTCGCTGCTGGAGTCGCTGGGTGCGAGACCACCAAGATGGACGCTGGCTATACGCCGCCTCCGTGCCTCTCATCGATGTGCGATAGCAGGAGCGCCGGCCAGCTGCCGCTCGATGGGTGGCCGACCCGCCATTGATCGCATTGGGGGCGGCGAGTGAACAGCGCTCGCCGCCTACCCGATCCAGAGCGGCGAGGCGATGCGCCGGATCGTGGCCACCGCACTGAGCGCCGCAAGCCAGCTCGAACGCGGGTTCGTCGCCGAGGGCAGGTTGGACATCTCGACCGTCATCTGCCCCGAGGCTGCTGAAACTTCGATGCGGTGGCTGGTGAAGGTCGCCGCAGGATCGGCAATGATCCGCACCTGCACCCGATCGGCATCGCCGATTGCGGTTGCCAGCGTCAGCGCGACATTGAGATTGGACGGGAAGCCTGCCACGGCCTCCCGCGCATTGCCCTCGAAAACCACAAGCGGCGCATCGAGCTTGCTGAGATCGGTCGCCGACTCGACCAGATGCGGCGCCCCGACCAGGGCGTTGGGATGCTTGCGTGTGGTGACACGGACCGAATGGACCTCGCTTTCCATCGCGGATAGAAGGCCGTCCACGCCAGCGATCGAACCGGAGGGCAGATAGATCCGGCGCGATGCGGCCGTGGCGACCTGCTTCAAGCGCGCGACGAAATCTGCATCCGCCAAGGCGCCTGTGCTCATGAGGACCACATCGCAGCCGGCGCCAAGCAGCGGCAGCGCATATTCCCGGGCCGCTTCGGCACCCGCCGCCTCGACCACGACATTTGCGCCAAGATCGGCTAAAGACAATGGATCCGCCGTCGCCTGGCATTCCCACTCGCGGGCCAACGCGTCGAGGCGATGCGAACGGCTTCGGCCAGCGATTGCGGTGAGTTCCACGCCGGGAACTTGGCCACCTGCAAGGCTCCTGGCAATGGAAGAGCCAAGTGCGCCGGTGCCGATCACACCCACACCGATCATCGATCTGACTCCGACTTGCGCAAGAAACTCAAAACTAGGTCGTTGAAGATTTCGGGCCGCTCGAAGTAGACCGAGTGTCCGGCTTCAGGCACGACGCGGCGTTCGACGTTCGTCAACGTGGCCGCCAGGATATCGACGTTGGAGGGCGGGCAGGTCAGATCCTCGGCGCCGACGAGGGCCAGGACCGGACAGCGGATCACTGAAAGTGCCGCTGGATCGCGCGTGCGCATGGCATCGAGCGCCATACGCACGACACTGCGATCCCACTTGCCGCTAGCCCGGTCGATCTCGAGGAATTTTTCGTGCAGGGCCGGCTGCTCCAGCGCCATGCGCGCGCCGGCCGCTGGATGGATGCCCTGCGCCCGGCAGCTCAGAATCGCCGGATCGTTTGCGGTCTGGGCTAGGGTGGCGAGGCCTGGGTGCCGCAGCGTAC
>JAQGKB010000291.1 GCA_028290345.1 Hyphomicrobiales bacterium
CATGGTCAATGTGCTCGGCGCGGACCATTCCGGCTATATCAAGCGGCTGCAGGCGGCGGTGAAGGCGGTTTCGCTGGGCGAGGCGGAGATCGACGTGCGTATCTGCCAGTTAGTGCGGCTGATGAAGAACGGCGAGCCGTTCAAGATGAGCAAGCGCTCCGGGGACCTCGTGACGCTGGCCGATGTGGTCGAGGAGGTGGGCTCGGACGCGACGCGCTTCATGCTGCTCTATCGGCGCAACGATGCGGCAATGGATTTCGATTTTGCGCTGGTCAAGGAGCAGACGCGCGATAATCCGGTGTTCTATGTGCAGTATGCGCATGCCCGGGCGCGGTCGGTGTTCCGTATTGCGGCCCGCGATCTGCCGGAGATGGATTTATCGCGGGCGGCGCTCGACCATGCCGAGATTGAGTTGCTGGCCTCGGTGCCCGAACTTGATCTTATCCGGGTGCTTGCGCAGTGGCCGCGTACTATTGCAGCGGCAGCAACGGCGCACGAACCGCATCGCGTCGCATTCTATCTTTACGAAGTCGCAGCGGCGTTCCATGGTTTCTGGGCTAAGGGTAAAGAAGATTCTGACTTACGATTTGTTAACGTCGATCAACCAAAACTAACGTTTGCCCGACTCGCGCTTGTTGATGCCGTACGACAGGTTCTTGTGAATGGCCTCACTTTACTGGGGGTTTCTGCGCCGGAAGAGCTTTCATAATTCTGGCACATTATCGTGTTGCCTGAAAAAAGCTCGGGCCTGGACCGAGATCCCAAACTTCTGAATCAGAGGGCGCCGCTATAGATCGCGGTGAAACCGCACCAGATGGCAAGCCAACCGGGCTCATCCGACGATTTGATCGCTGAACTCGCTCGCATGATGGCGAGCGATGCCAATGACGGCAAGGGCAGCAAGCCCGATCCGCAGGCTGCGCCGAACACCAATGCAGCGCCGTCGCTGGGTTCGCGCCTGGCGCCGCAGCCGCAGGTGCGGATTCCGGGCGCGGCGCCGACGGCACAGCCTGCCGCGACGCAAGGCGCAGAGAAGTTCAGCTTCGATTTCGGCAAGGCCCCGACCGCGGCGCCTGCGATCACGCCCGAACCGCTGGTCAATTGGCAGGATCGCGTGGCCAACCGTCCCGCCGCCGCGCTGCAGCCGGCGCCGCGCCGGGAACCGGCTTTCCAGCAGAATGCACCTGCCACGCCGGTAGCGGCGCAGGTTGTGCGTGTACCCGGGCGCCAGGAGCCTTCACCACAGGCGCCGCAGCCACAGCCGCAGCCGCAGGCCGAGCGGCAACCGCAACCGCCGCAAGCTCAACCGCAGCCGCAGCAGGCCCAACCGCAGCCGCAAGCGCAGCCCCAGGCGGCCCAGCCAAAACCGGCTGAGCCGGCACCGGGTTTGCCCCTGACAGCTGCTTCGGTTCCCGGCCAGAATTTCAATTTCGATTTCGGTTTTGGCTCGGAGCGGCCGCAGGCAGCGCCCCAGCCGGCGCCCGTAGCGCAGCGCGAGACCCCAAAGCCGACGCAGGCCAGGCAGGAACCATCAGGCGATCAGCAGCCACGGCGGGATGATCGTCCCGTGGAGCCCGAGGGCCACGATGCGATCGCTGACCTGATCGCGGCCGAACTCGACACAGCGCAACAAACGGCTGCCGCCGCTCCGCCGCAGCCGGCGCCAGCTCCAAAACCCACCGTAGCGCCGGTGACGACGTTCCGGCCCAATCCGGCACCGATGTCGCCGGCGACACCGACACGGGTCAATCCAATGCCGGTGACACAGCGTCCGCAGCAGCAGGCCGCGCCGGCGCCAGCCCCTAGGCCGGTGCCTGCCCCGGAACCGGACAAGTTCGTGACGGCTCCCGTCTTCGGCCTTGGCGGCAAGCAAACGCCACAGACCGCGTCGGCGCGCCCCAATCCGGACCCGATGGATGAGATCGAGAACCTGATCGGCGACGCGGTGCGAGTTGAACTGGCGAGCGGGCCGAAGCCGACCCCGACTTCCGCGCCTTCCGTTTCGGTGCAGCGGCAGTCCCCGGCCAGCCCCGTCGTGCCGCCGCTCAATACCCAGTTTGCGCCGCGTCGCACGTCGTTGCGCGAGCTCGAGAATAATGCAGCCGCTTCGGCGGATGCCACGATCATGGCCGCCGCAAGCGCAACCGGCGGCGAGGTCGGGCGCTTCCAGATGCCGCTTGGCGAGGAGCCGCAGGCCAAGCGTGGCCGCGAACGCGCCAAGGAGAAGCCGGCGCAGCGCGCCCAACGCGTTGGCGAGGCGCCGCGCCGCCGCAGCGTCATATGGCAGTTGCTCGTACCCGCCGTCGCCGGCACGCTGCTGCTGGCGGCCGGGTTTGGTATCTACTGGTATGTCGGCACCGTTCATACGACCGGTCCGGCGCCGGTGCTCACGGCCGATACGACGCCGGCCAAGCAAGCACCAGCTGCCGCTCCCAAGCCGGCGGTGGATGCGCCGCGCTCGCCGGTTCTCGACCAGATCGATGGCGTAAAGCCACCCAATGGCTCGGAGCAACTGGTTTCGCGCGATCAGGCTCAGGGCGCGACGCCAACGGCGCCGACCGATCCCACCACGGAAGCGGGCCTTGCCAATCGCAAGGTCCGCACCGTGACGGTGCGTCCGGATGGCTCCATCGTCAGCGGCGAGGATTCGGTTGCGGGTAGCCAGGTGCTGCCAGTGGACCGCCCCAACGTTCCGTCCGTTCCCGGCCAGCCGACCGCCGACGCTTCCGATCTGCTGTCGGGCAACCCGGGCGCGCAACCTCCGGCCCCTGCAGCGAATACGCAATCCATCGCGGCCCTGAACGCCAATGCAGCGGGCAACCAAGCTCCGGCTGCCGTGCCAGCACCGACACCGACACCGACCGCGGCGCTGCCAGCACCGTCGACGCAACTGACGCACACACCGGCGGCAGCCGCCCCGGTCCCGATGGCCCGCATCGACCGCAGCACCTTGCCGGATCAGACCGCGAGCCTCGCTGCCGATCCGGCGAATTCACCGGTCAACGCGGTGACGGATACTACCCAGAACGTGCTGCACGCACCCAGCCCCGCGCCGGCAGCCCAAGCGGTCAAGCCCGTAGACCTGATCGGCAATCTCGTCGCCGGCCGGCCGGCGACCGCCGCGCCGCCAGTGGCACAGGCGGCCACCGCCAACAGCAGCGAGGCGGCCGCGATCAACGCGCCGGCATTCGTGCAATTGTCGTCGCAACGAAGCGAGGCCGAGGCCAGGTCAGCCCTGTCGGGGGTGCAGAAGCGCTACGGCACGCTGTTCGGTGCCAACCAGCCGCAGATCGTGCGCGTCGATCTCGGCGCCAAAGGCATCTACTATCGTGTGCTGTTGCCGGCTACTTCACTCAGCGACGCCAACCAGATCTGCAGCAGCATCAAATCGGCCGGTGGCGACTGTTTCCCGCAAAAGGGCTAGCAGCAGAACTACGCCAGGCTTTCCAACCCCCGGACGCAATCCGGGGGTTGTTGTTTTGGAGGAGGGGTTCGCCTTGACGCCAGCGGGTGGAGAGGCGAAATTCGCCGTGCAACTGGGCGGCGGCACGGCATGACTGAACCCACACAAACGGATTGGCTCCAGACACCCGCCCCGGCTTCCGAGGACGATGAGGTCCTGTACGTCGACGTGGACGGCTATGAAGGCCCGCTCGACCTGCTTCTGGAACTGGCGCGCCGGCAGAAGGTGGACCTGGCCGGCATTTCGGTGCTGGCGCTGGCTGAGCAATACCTGGCGTTCATCGAGACCATCCGCGACAAGCGCATCGAGATCGCCGCCGACTATCTGGTGATGGCGGCGTGGCTGGCCTACCTCAAGAGCCGGCTGATGGTGCCGCAGGCGCCCGGCGACGAGGAGCCTTCCGGAGAGATGATGGCGGCGCTGCTGCAATTTCGCCTGAAGCGGCTCGAGGCGATGCGCAATGCGGCCGCCCAGTTGATGAACCGGCCGCGGCTGGGTTTTCAGGTTTACGCCCGCGGGTTGCCTGAGCCGGTGACCATTCACAAGCGCAGCCTCTGGGAAGCCAGCCTGTTCGATCTGCTGAAAGCCTATGCGGTGCAGCGCGAGCGCGGGCAGCAGAGCGATTATTCGCCGCTGCAACGCACGGTCTGGTCGCTGCAGGAGGCGCGCGACATCTTGCAGCGGCTGATCGGGGAGAGCATGGATTGGGTGCCGATGGACACTTATCTCGCGCAATACCTGCTATCGCCCGAAGAGCGCGTCACCATCCGCGCATCGAGTTTCGCTTCGAGCCTCGAACTGGTACGGCAGGGACAGATCGAAGTGCGCCAGAACCTGGCGTTCGGCCCGCTGTTCATGCGCCGGCGCTCTGGTGGCAGCGACAAGGGCGACGCATGAGCGGGTTTGCCGATGAGGAAATTGCCGTCGACGACGACGATCGCGCGCTGATCGCCGAGCGCAATCTGCGCGTGGTCGAGGCACTGCTGTTCGGTTCATCCGAGCCGCTCGCGTCGGCAGATATCGCCGTCTACCTAGGCGAGGGCGCCGACGTCGAAAAGCTGCTGGCGACCTTGGCCGAGCGCTATGCCGGGCGGGGCGTAAACCTCGTGAAGCGCGGCAGCAAATGGGCGTTTCGCACGGCGGAGGACTTGGGGTTCCTGCTGCGGCGCGAGGAGACGGAGAACCGGGCGCTATCGCGCGCCGCGCTCGAAACGCTGGCGATCATCGCCTATCACCAACCGGCAACCCGCGCCGAAATCGAAGAGGTGAGGGGCGTTGCCACTGGCAAGGGCACGCTGGACCTGTTGATGGAAGCCGGCTGGGTACGGATGCGCGGCCGCCGGCGCACGCCCGGGCGGCCGGTGACCTATGGCACGACCGATGCGTTTCTCGATCATTTCGGGCTCGAAAGTCTCGGCGATTTGCCGGGATTGGAAGAACTCAAGGGCGCCGGCCTGCTCTCGAGCCGGCTGCCGCCGTCGCTGCAAATTCCGCTTCCGTTCGATGGCCCGCTGCGCGAGGACGAGGACCCGCTCGATCCCGACGATATCGATCACACGGACGAGCCGGCAGAGGTCGATGAACTGCAAGGGGCAACGCATCCGCTCGATGATGATATCTGAGAGCGAGCCCTGCGGAACTGTTGGGCGAAATTGCCGCACGTACACAAGTTCTTGTTCGGGCGCTGGCGGGAACACATGCTTGTGTTTGCCCCCGATTGAACCTATTTGTCCTGCTAAGGACTGTCTGACAGTGTTTCAAGGAGACTAAAATGCACGCACCAGGAATTTGGGGCATATTGGTAGTCGCCGTGGTGGTCGTGCTGCTTTTCGGACGCGGCAAGATTTCCGGCGTCATGGGCGAAGTGGCGACCGGCATCAAGGCCTTTCAGAAGGGCATGCGGGACGATGAGCAAGCCAAGCCTGCCTCTTCGCGCCTCGATGCAACTTCGGCGCCGATTCCGGATGCAGCCGAAGTCGACCGCAGCAAGGACGCGTAATTACTTAGCGTCATCCGGCGGCATCGCCGCCGGTTAGAGGGAAGCATCTATGCTCGGTGTCGGCTGGACTGAGATGGTGGTCATTGGCGTGGTTGCCTTGATCGTCATTGGGCCAAAGGATTTGCCGGTCGTCATGCAGCGGCTCGGCCGCATGATTGGCATGGTTCGTCGCATGGGGACGGATTTTCAGCGCGAATTGTCGAAGACCACTGGTCTCGACCAGGTCACCGACCTGCGCCGCTCGCTGACCGAACCCCTGAAGCAGACGAGCGCCGAAATTGCGCGCGAATTCAACGCCATGACCTCGAGCGGTGTGGAGCCGACGGGCGCACTCAAGCCGGACGACCCGCAGGTCGAGAGCGTCTATTCGACGATCAACAAGGCGGCCGGATTGACTCCGCCGCCTGTGCCGGAGCCTGCGGTTGTGCCGGAGCCCATGCCGGACATGCAGGCCTTCGCCACGCCCGTGGCCGAAAAACCCAAGCGGGCGCCGAGAAAGCCCAAGACCGTTGCGACTGAAACGACCGTTGCGACTGAAACGGCCCCTTTGCCGGCAGTGACGGCTAAGGCTGCGCCTAAGAAGGCTGCGGCCAAGACGGCTGCGGCCACGACCATAGCGCCCAAGACGGTCGCGGCAAGGGCTTCCAAGAAGGCCGCAGCGACTATAGCGGCCACAACCGAACCCGCACTCAAAAAACCTGCGGCCAAGCCGCGCGCCAAGAAGGCGTAGCACATGGCCGACACAGACCAGCCCAAAATTGCCGGCCCCAAGGTCGAAGAGGATGAACTCGCGGGTAGCGAGGCGCCGCTGCTTGACCATCTGATCGAACTGCGCAAGCGGCTGATCTGGTCGGCGGCCACGATCATCGTATTGATGATCGGTTGCTTCCTGATTTCGGGGTGGATTTTTAACCTGCTGCTGGAGCCTTTCCGGCGCGCGGTGCCCAATCCGGCCGACGTGCAGTTGATCTACACGGCGCCGCAGGAATATTTCTTCACCCAATTGAACGTGGCTCTGTTCGGCGCGCTGTTCCTCGGCTTCCCGATGATTGCCGCTCAGATTTACATGTTCGTGGCGCCGGGGCTCTATAAGCGCGAGCGCAAGGCGTTCATTCCATATCTGGTCGCCACGCCGATCTTTTTTCTCCTCGGCGCGATGATGGTCTATTTCGCGGTGCTGCCAATGGCGCTGCATTTCTTCTTCAACATGCAGACTGCCGAGATCAAGATGCTGACCAGCGTCAGCGAATATCTCGGGCTGGCGATGACGCTGATCATCGCCTTCGGCATCTGCTTTCAATTGCCGGTGGTGCTGACGCTTTTGGCGCGCATCGACCTGATCGGTGTCGAAACGCTGAAGAAGGGCCGGAAATACGCTGTCGTCGCGATCCTGGTCCTTGCGGCGCTGCTGACGCCGCCCGATCCGATTTCGCAGATCGGCCTTTCGGTGCCGATGTATGCGCTTTACGAGCTTTCGATCCTCTCGGT
>JAQGKB010000298.1 GCA_028290345.1 Hyphomicrobiales bacterium
GCAAGGATATCCCGATCATCCACCGCTTCTACATCGGCTACTATTATGGGGCCAAGACGGCCAAGCCCGACACGAAGGTCCTTGAAAGCTACTCCGGCTCGTTCATCGATCCGGCGGCCGGCAAGGAATATACGCTTTCGCTGATCAACCAGGGCTCCGACATCAATTTCGGCGTGGCCGGGGCGACCGGTGCGGGCGTGATCGATGCGGCCAAAGGGTCCAAGACCTTTGCCATCGGCGTCGATAGCAACCAGAACTACATGGCCCCCGGAAGCGTGCTGACCTCGATGATCAAGCGCGTCGACAATCAGGCCTATGACATGATCAAGGCTGTGAACGACAAGACCTTCAAGGGCGGTACCGTGAAGTTCTACGGCCTTGCCGAAGATGGCGTTGCCGCTGCCATGGACGACAACAACAAGGGCTTGATCGACCCCGCCGTCCTCAAGGAAGTCGATGGCCTGAAGGCCAAGCTCCTGTCGGGCGAAATCGTGGTCCCGAACTTCTTCGATCTGAAGCCGGGCCAGAAGGAAATGGGAAAGCCGCCGATGGCGACCCCCGCATCGATCCAGAACGCCAAGAGCTAAGCAGTCAGGACCGCGGTTCCCCCAGGGGATCGCGGTCTTTCTCTACATTGCGGGAGCGTGTCTATGCCCAGTGACGGACCTACGGTTGTAAGCCTGCGCAATATCGTCAAGCGCTTCGGCAATTTCACCGCGATCCATGATGCTTCCATGGACATCCGGCAGGGCGAAATCCACGCCCTTGTCGGAGAGAACGGCGCCGGCAAGTCGACGCTGATGAATATCCTCTACGGTCTACTGTCCCGCAACGAGGGCGAGATCGAACTCTACAAGCGCCAGGTCCGCTTCGGCAATCCGCACGAGGCGATTGCCGCCGGGATCGGCATGGTGCACCAGCATTTCAAGCTGGCCCCCAGTTTCACGGTGGCCGAGAACATCATTCTCGGGTCCGAGCCGCTGAAGCCCCTCTATCGCGTCGACCGGCAACGGGCCGAGCGCGAGACCAAGGCGATCAGCGAAAAATTCGGCCTCAACCTCGATCCGCGCGCCATCGTCGGTTCGCTGACGGTCGGCTTGCGGCAACGCGTCGAAATCCTCAAGACACTCTACCGCGATGCGCGCATCCTGATCCTCGATGAACCCACGGCGGTGTTAACTCCGCAGGAAACCAAAGAGTTGTTCGCCACCATGCGCTCGCTCGCAGATAGCGGACATTCGATCATCTTCATCACGCACAAGCTGCGCGAAGTCATCGATGCTGCCGACCGCATCTCCGTGATGCGACAAGGACGGATCGTAGCGACGATCGACAACGAGAATGTGACAGCCCAGGAAATTGCCAGTCTGATGGTGGGCCGGCCCGTGCTGTTGCGGGTTGCCAAGGACAAAGCCAAGCCGACGCCCGAAACCCTGCTCGACGTACGCGGGCTGGTGGCGCTGGGCGAGCGCGGCGATACCACCGTCGACAATCTTTCCATGCAGATCCAGGCCGGTGAGATCGTCGGGCTGGCGGGCGTGCAGGGCAATGGCCAGGACGAATTGGTCGAGTGTATTGCCGGGCTGCGCCGGCCGGTTGCGGGCAGCGTTGCCATCTGCGGCACGCCCCTGGGCACCAATCCCCGGGCCAACCGCAAAGCTGGGCTCGCCTATATTCCGGCCGATCGCGGCGGAGTGGGGTTGTCGCTGCTCAGCGGCCTCTGGGAAAATCTCACGGTCGGGCATCTGGACAAGCTTCGGTTCGGACCCTTCCTCGACATTGGAAAGGCGCGCCGACAGGCGGCAGACCTGCTCAAGCAATATGACGTGCGCGGCGGTCAGCTCGACAAGCTCGCCAAGTCGCTGTCGGGCGGCAACCAGCAGAAGGTGCAGGTTGCCCGCGAATTGACCCGCGACGCGAGGCTGGTGATCGCCGAGCAGCCATCGCAGGGAGTCGATATCGGCGCCATCGAATCGATCCACCGGATTCTCGTGCAGATGCGCGATAGCGGCCACGCCGTGTTCGTCATCTCGGCCGACCTCGACGAGATTTTCTCGATCTCGGATCGCATCCTGGTCATCTACCGTGGCCAGATCGTCGCCAATCTCCTCGCCGAAGAAACCACCACCGAGGAGGTGGGCCGCTACATGGGTGGCCTCGCCACCGCGCAACCCGCTCTGGAAGAAGGCGCCAACCATGGCCGTTGATACGTCTCCCCTGCCCCGAACGGGCTTTCCGATCGGCGCATGGCTGAAACCGGCCGTCCAGCCGATCGTCGCGCTAATCATAGCCGTCGTTGTTGGCGGCCTGCTGGTCCTTGTGCTCGGTGACAACCCGTTCCAGGTCTATTGGCTGCTGATCTCCGGCAGCGTCGTCGGCATGCCCAACATACTGGTGACACTGCAGATGATGACGCCACTGCTGTTCACCGGTCTTGCGGTTTCGATCTCGTTCCGCGCCGGGCTGTGGAATATCGGCGCCGAAGGCCAGATGCTGGTCGGCGCACTGGTCGCCGGCTACATCGGCTATGCTTGGCCGATGCCCGGCTATCTGCACCTGCCGATCACTATCCTGGGCGCCTTCGCGGGTGGAGCGGCCTGGGCCGCCATTCCGGCGCTGCTGCGCGTCTATCTCAACGTGAACGAACTCGTCGTCTGCCTGATGATGAACCCGATCGCGCTGCTGCTGACCGGTTTCTTCGCCACCCACGTCTGGAAGGCACCGGGGCCGACCAACAAGCTGCCCGACGTCCTGCCGACGGCGGCGCTTCCACCCTTCTCCGTCTATTCGCAGGTCAATGGCGGCATCATCATCGCGCTCGTCTGTTGCGTGCTGTTTGCCATCATCAATGCCCGCACGGTGCGCGGCTTCGAATGGTAGATCATGGGGCTCAATCCGAAATTCGCCTATTACGGCGGCATCGATGTGCCCAAGCGCGCGCTCTATGTGATGATGCTCAGCGGTGGCGTTGCGGGTCTTGCCGGGGCAGAGCAGGTCCTGGGCCAGTACGGCGCCTTCTATGACAATTTCTCGCCAGGGTACGGCTTTGACGGCATCGCAGTGGCGATGCTGGCCAATTTCAACCCGATCGGCGTGGTGCTCGCGGCGTTCCTGTTCGGGGCGCTGAACAGCGGCAGCGGCGTGCTGCAAATGATGACAAATCTCAGCAAATACCTGGTCCAGGTGCTGCAATTCATCACCGTTCTGGTGCTCTCGGCTCAGTTCACTTGGGAGTGGCTAAAAATCCGCCGCAACACCACTGCCACCAAGCTTACCGATCAGATCAACCCGTCCGGTACGGCCGGCGCCAAGAAGGAAGCGTAAGATGGATCTCGAAATCCTCAACTCGGCCGTACGCATTTCGACGCCGCTGGTCTTTGCCGCCATGGGAGGTCTGCTTACCTACCAAGCGGGCATGCTCAATATCGCGCTCGACGGCTTCATGATCGTCGCCGCATTCACCGGCATCGCCACCGCCTACTTTACCGGCAATCTGGAGCTTGCGGTGCTGGGCGCCATCGCTTCCTCCGTGCTGCTGGCCGGCCTGATGGCACTGTTCAACATTCGCTTCCGGGCCCACATCTTCATCGCCGGCACGGCGGTGACGTTCCTCGCCTATGGCCTGACGGCGCTGCTGCTCAAGGGCGTGCTGGGACAGGACGGCGTCTTCACCTCGGACAGAATTCCGACTTTCCCCAGCATCCGCCTGCCGATCATCGACAATATCCCGATCCTGGGGCCGATCATCAGCGGGCAGACGCTGCTGGTCTATGTCGCCTATCTCTTCGTGCCCGTTGTGGCCTGGTTCCTTTACAAGACCCGCTGGGGCCTGCGCCTGCGCGTCGTCGGGGAGGCGCCGGAGGCAGCAGCAGCGGCCGGCATTGCCGTGGACAGGGTAAAGATCCAGGCGATGCTGCTGTCTGGGCTGTTCTGCGGCTTCGGTGGGGCGTACCTGTCGCTGGCTTACGTTTCGCTATTCGCCAACAAGATGACCAATGAACGCGGGCTGATCGCACTGGCGGCGATTTTCTTCGCCCGCGGCAATCCGTATATCACTGCGCTCGTGGCGCTGCTCTTCGGTGCCGCCACGGCGCTTTCGGTGCGGCTGCCGCAGATGACGGGGCTAGCGCCACAACTGCTGCAACTGATCCCGTACGTGGTGACGGTTCTGGCGCTGGTGGTGGTAGGCTGGCAGACGACCCGCGCCCGCAGCCGCCATAGCGCATGGAAGTTCGATCTGACGTGAGCAGGAACGCCGCGCCTCGAGGGGCGCGGCGGCCCCCCTCACCGCCGTCATTCCCGCGGGAATGCCCTCCTTTTTCGTCCGGCCAAGCCCCTTACGCCGCCGGATGCACCTGCAGCCAGTGCTTGGCGATATCGAGCCGCCGGGTGACCCAAACGTTGTCGTGCGAGGCGATGTAGTCGAGCAGCCGCGCCAGGGCCAGCGCGCGAGCAGGATGGCCCATCAGACGGCAGTGCAGGCCAACCGACATCATCTTGGGGGCCGAAGCGCCTTCCAGATACAGCATGTCGAAGGCATCCCGGTGGAAGTCGAAATAGTCCTTGCCGCTGCCGAACATGCCGTTGGTGAACTTGGCGTCGTTGTTGGTCTGGCTGTAGGGCACGACCAGATGCGGCTTGCCGTCGACCTGGGTGTAATACGGCAGATCGTCATTGTAGGCGTCGCTGTCGTAGAGGAAGCCGCCCTCTTCGGCGACGAGGCGGCGCGTGTTGACGCTGGGCCCATAGCGGCAATACCAGCCCAGCGGCCGGTCGCCGGTGGTCTGCTTCAGGCTGATGATGGCCTTGCGGATGTGCTCACGCTCCTCGGCCTCGTCGAGCTTGTAGTGCTCGATCCAGCGCCAGCCGTGGCAGCAGATGTCATAGCCCGCCCGGGCGATGGCGGTGGCCGCCGGCTGGTTGCGCTCCAGCGCCAGCGCGCAACCGAAGATGGTCATCGGCAGGCCGCGCTCGGCAAAGATGCGCATGATGCGCCAGAAACCGGCGCGGCTGCCATATTCGAACATCGATTCGGCGGCGAGATCGCGCTCGCCGTTGGGGACCGGCGACGTAGCCATTTCAGTCAGGAAGAGCTCGGATTTGCCGTCGCCGTCGCCGATATTGTATTCAGAGCCCTCTTCGTAGTTGAGGACGAAATTGACCGCCACTCGCGCCCCGCCAGGCCATTTCGGATCCGGAGGGTGAGCGCCGTAGCCGATCAGATCGCGGACGTGGGTCATGGTCGAAAAACTCCTGTGGCTAGCGTCCCGTCTCGGCGACGCGGAACTTGGTCATCGCCAGATGGTAGGCGAAAAGTTGCACAGGTACGGTATACGCCAAAGGAGAAAGTCGCTCGATCATCGGTGGCAGGCGAATGACCGCCGTGGAGAGTTGATTGAAGGTTGCGTTGTCGCGCGCGGTGACGGCGTAGACCTTGCCGCCGTAGCGCATCCCCTCTTCCGCCGTGTCGCGAGCCCGCGGCACCGAAAGCCCGTTCGGCGCGATCAGGAACAGCGGGTCACCCGGCTTCTGCGAGTGGTAATGATGATACTCCTCGAGCGGAATTGCGATCGCGTGGTCAGGCGTGCATTCCTTGACCTTTGCCGCGCCGAAGAAGGCAGAGGCAAAGGACGGACCGCCGGCGCAGAAGAGATAAATGCTTTTCATCGCTTCGGCCTCGGCAATCGCCTGGATCGCCGGCTCGTGTTCGCGAATGGCTTCGGCGATCTGTTCCGGCACGGCGAGCAACGCGTCCTGCAGTTCGCGGATGCGTGACGGCACGGCGCCGTTCTGGCGGCCATATTCGAGCGCCAGCGCGCAAAGCAGG
Organism: Hyphomicrobiales bacterium; assembly: GCA_028290345.1. Lineage (GTDB taxonomy): Bacteria > Pseudomonadota > Alphaproteobacteria > Rhizobiales > Devosiaceae > JAQGKB01. The sequence goes on from JAQGKB010000298.1 coordinate 5,828, forward strand.
CCAAGCGCTGCGGTGCTGGCCTGGGTCGGCCAACCCTTGCGTTCGGCGTGGACGAACAGGGTATGATCGGCCTCGCGCATCAGGGTGGAGCCTACTGTGTTGCTCAGCACCAGCGTCTGTGCGCCGAGTGCCTTGGCCATGATTATGGCTTCGACGGTGCGCGGGGTTTCGCCCGATGAGCTGAGCCCGATCGCCAGCGTTTCCGCGTCGACGGGCTTGTTGAAATAATACGCCATGTCGAGTGCCTGCACCGGCTCGCAGGCGACCTTGAACATTTCTTCCAGCAGCGGCCGCGCGGCGATCATCACCGCCAGCGAGTCGCCGCACCCGGTGAGATAGATCCGCTTCAGTGGCTTGCCGGCGAGGCCACGGACGATCTCCACGATGGCCGGCTGCTGCGTCATCAGGGTTTTGCGCAGGCAATCGGGTTGGCCTTCGATTTCGGTCCGGGTGATCTCGACGCGGCGGCGCCGGATCGGGTTGAGCGCATCGTCAATCGGCAAGGCCTTCAGCCGATTGGTCTCGCGCTCATAGAGCTCCTGGATGAGCTGGCGGGCACGAGCATCGAGCGGCGAACCCGGCGCAAGCAACGGCGTGGCGTATTGGGCGGTCATCGGGCGGTTCCAGATTGTCAGGTCGGCCAGTCGCGATCAGTTCGCGGCTTTGCCTGCTTCGATTGCGGCGCGGTAGGATTTGAGACCGGCGTCGAGCCGCAGCTTTGGCTGCCAGCCGAGATCGCGGCCGATTTTCGAGATATCGAACGCTGTCTGCACATCCGGCACGTCGTCGGCGCCGGGGACCAGCGCGATCGAAGCCCCGGCTATGCCGGCTTTGGCGATAGCGGCGATCTGCGGCATGGTCAGCGCCTCGCCGGAACCGACATTGTATTCCCGTGCAGGCAGGGTTTTGGCCACGAGCGCGGCAATCAACGCGTCAGCGGCGTCATCGACATGCAGGTAGTGGTAGACGAAGTCCGGCTCGCATGGGATTTCAGTGGTACGGCCGGCGGCGGCGTCGCGAATGATCGAGCCGAGATAGCAGTTGGCGCGGCGATACGGGCCGTAGACCCGCCCGATGCGCAGACTGACGCCTTCAAGCCCGTATTCCGAGGCAAAGCCCTGGATCAACTGCTCGCAGGCGACTTTGGTGGCGCCGTAGACCGAGGTCGGGCGCAGCGGCGTATCCTCGGTGATGGTTGCCGGCCCGACATCGCCATAGACCGAGATCGACGAGCAAAACACAAACCGCGCCATGTTGTGGACGCGAGCCAAGTCGAGCAGCACCGCGGTGCCGTTGATGTTGACGTCGACGAGCAGCAGCGGCTGGCCCTTTGCCATCATCGGGCCCGAGATGGCACCGCAATGGATGATGGCGTCGATGTTGTCCAGCTCGATCAAGGTTTCGAGCGCTACCCGATCGGTCAGGGCCACGATCTTGAGTTCGGTATCGCCGCGGCCGAAATCGGTGACATCGACAGCGGTGACGCAGTGGCCGGCCGCCTTCAGCCGCTCCCGCAGCGCCATGCCGATAAGGCCGGCGCCGCCAGTGACGAGTACGTTCATAGGGCCACCATGCCACCGTCGATGCTGACGTCGGCGCCGGTCATGAACGACGAGCCTTCCGAGCAGAGGAAGACGATGACCGAGGAGACTTCCTCGGAGGCGGCGAAGCGGCCGATCGGGGTCAGCGGCAGGAAGGCGGCACGCTGCTCCTCGGTCACGTCGCGCTGCAGACCGGTCATGGTGGTGCCGGGGGAGACCGAGTTGATCTGGATGTTGAGCGGTGCGTACTGCACGCCGGCCTGCCGGGTCAGCGCCAGGACGGCGCCCTTCGAGGCGCAATAGGCAGCGGCGTTCTTGAGGCCGATATGGGCAGCGGTCGAGGCGACGTTGCAGATCTTGCCCGACTTGTTCTTGATCATGGTCGGCAGCACGGCCTTCATGCCGATCCAGACGCCCTTGGCGTTGACGTCCATAATCTTGTCCCAGGTCTCTTCCGAGACATCGACGGCGGTATCGCCGGGAACTGCGACGCCGGCATTGTTGACCAGCGCATCGATGGTGCCGAAGCGGGCCAGCGTCTCGTCGACCAGCTTTGTCCAGCCGGCAATGTCGCGGACATCCAGGGTAGCCGCCACAGCGGTGCCACCGGCAGCGGTGATATCGGCAGCGACCTGATCGACGCCCTTGACGTCGATGAGGATGACTGAGGCGCCCTTCTCAGCGAATTCCTTGGCGGCAGCGCGGCCAATGCCGTCGCCCGCGCCGGTCACCATCACCACTTTGCCGGTAAAATTCGTCATGTCAGTCAAGCCTTCTAGATAGTCCGGCCGGGCTGTGTGCCCGGATCGCCGGAGTGGTTGAGAGGAAGTCGAGCAGGTCGAGATCGCGGCCGGTAGCGGCCACCAGTTGCATGCCGATGCCGCCGCCATTCGCGCTCATCGCCACCGGCACGGTGGCGGCGCAGAGCCCGGCGACATTCATCCAAGCGGTGAAAATGGCGTGGCCGCGCGGTCCGACCGGCTTGCCGTCGATCATTGGCGGAAAGGCTTCGGCGGCCGGCCAAGCCAAGGCGGCCGTCGCGGGGCAGAGCAGCAGGTCGTAATTGTCGAAAAGTTGGCCGGCACGGGAGCGGATTTTGGCCGCGCCGTTCAAGGCGTCGATGTAGTCTGCGGCGCTGCGCTTGCGGCCGGTTTCGGCCATGCCCAGCGCATTGCTGCCGAGGCCGGTGAGCCGGTCTGGCATCTTGTCGAGCAACCAGGCGACGCCCATGGTGGCGATGGCGCCCCAGACGGCATTGGTTTCCTCGACGTCGAAAAGGCTGTCCACCCGCTCGACCTCGGCCCCGTCGGCCACTAGAGCGGCGGCAAATTGTTCAGCCGCGGCCGTGATCTGTGGATCGATCGGTGCATCGCCGATGCTGGGCAGGAAGGCTATTCGCAGGCTCTTCGGGAACGCCCGTTTCGGCGCCAGCGCCACGACAGAGCGCGGATCGCGGCTGTCGAAGCCACGCAATACCGAGAACGCCGCGGCCAGATCCTCGGCGCTGCGGGCCACCGGGCCAATAACTTCGAAATCGCCAAGGATTTGTGGGAAGCCGCCATCGCGGGCGATCTGTCCGATCGATGGCTTCAGTGCAAAGAGACCACAATGCGCCGCCGGCCGGCGCAGCGAACCGCCGCCATCGGTGCCGATGGCAATCGGGCCGATGCCGGCAGCCACCGCCGCGGAACCGCCACCGGTTGAGCCGCCGGGGGTCTTGTCCGGAGCGTGGGGATTGTAGGTCGTGCCGAACAGGGCGTTGGAAGTGTAGCCCTGCAGGGTGAACTCCGGGACATTGGTCTTGCCGATGATCACCGCACCGGCATCGCGCAGCCGCGCTATGGCAGGTTCGTCCTCGGTTGGCACAAAGCCCTGATAGGCTGTGCTGCCCCAGGTTGCGGGCAGACCCTTGGCGTAAAGATTGTCCTTGATGGTGACCGGCACGCCATCGAGCAACGAGAGCGGGGTTTCGGCCTGCCAGCGGGCGGTGGACGCTGCCGAGGCTGTTTCCGCGGCCACCCAATCCAGGGCAATCACCGCGTTGAGCTTTGGATTGACCGCCTCCAACCGGGCCCGTACCGCGGCGAGCACGTCGTCTGGGGTGAACTCCGCATGGCGGAAACCGCTGGCCAATTCGGTGGCGGTCAGGGACCAGAGCGGGGTTTCGATCGCCCCGCTCATGCGCGCGGCACCGGCACATCGCGATAGAGCGTGGTCAGCCGGGTCTGGAAGGCGGGCTGCAGCTTTTTCAGGGTGCCCTGCACCGGGTCGGAACCGGCCAGCATGGTGTCGGTGGCTTCGCGCGAGAAATCGACGACGAACTGCACCCGCTCGCGCCGCCGTGCTTCGACGCGCGCCGCCACGCCATCGAGTCCGACGCCATTGTCCAGTGCCCAGCGTATTTCATCGACGACGACGCAGGCATCCTCGACCGCCTGCGTGGCGCCCTGCCCCAAGGTCGGCACCATCGGATGGGCGGAGTCGCCAACCGCCAGCACGCCCGGTGCGCCGTTGTAGCGCACTGTGCCGTCCTGTAGCCGCGCCCAGTGAATGCGGTCGGAATAGCGCTGGATAGCATCGATGAGGTAGGCGGCCTGTGGCGACGGCTTGCCGTCGGCTGGCATATAGGCGAGACGCAGGGACGCGGGCTGCTTCATCGCATCGGGGATAATGCCATCGGCGCCGATCGGGAACGAACCGGCGCAGTAGACAAAATCCCCCGGGACACGGAACGCCAGCAGGCGGTTGGAGCCGTTGAACCACTGGCCGTAGTCTTGGATGGGGCAATTGTCGCCGGCCGGAAACAGCACGCGATACAGGCAGACGCCCAAAAAATTCGGGGCCTCGGCCCCGAAGAAATGATCGCGCACCTGCGAGTAGCGGCCATCGCCGCCGATCAGCAGGTCGATGCCGTCGATGCGGTTCTCGCTGCCGTCGGCACGATCGGTGTAGGTGACGAAGAGGCCATCTTCGCCGCGGCCGCATTGTTTCAGTTCGGCGCCGAAGCGGATGCGGCTGTCGATCGGCTGGCGCAGCAACGCGTAAAGTTCGGCCCAGCGGATGCGGATGCCCGGATTGTCGGCGACTGTATCGAGCGGCAAGTCCATCAGCACCCGGCCATCGGTCAGCGAAATGGTCCAGCGCTCCCAGGGAAGGCTGTTGGCGATAATGGTTTGGGCCCGCTCGGGCATCACGGCGGCCAGGGCCTTGAGCGCATTGGGACCGACATTGAGACCGGTGCCGGCATCCATGTGCTCGTGGGCGCCGACGCGTTCAAGGCAGATCAGGTCGATGTCGTCGCGATCGGCCAGGCCCGAGGTGATCAGGCTGCCGGCAATGCCGGAGCCCGCGACGACGACACGGGGACGAGACTGCATGCTAGTGGGCCCTCTCGGCGATCAACGCGATCATGCCGCCGCCATCCGGTCCTTGGTGCTCGGCGCCGCCGGAGACGAATATCGCGGTATCGTTGATGACGCTGGCAACGATCGCGCCGACCGCGGCGCGAATATGGCGCTGCTGGTCGATATCGCCATCGTTGAGCATGGTGTGGATCTTGCCGCGGATCAGCCCGTCGCGCGAGGCCTCGCATTTGACGAAGCCGGCGCGGATCCGCTTGGCATCTTGGGCTGAAAGCTGGATCGCCGGGGCAAAGCCGAGCCCTTCCACAGCTTTGTGGATGCCGGCCGTATCGAGGGAATCATTGATCGCGGCGTGGCTGATGGTCAGCGGGCCGGTCCATTTCGAACTCAGCCCAACCACCACAACTTCGTTGACCCGGACCTCTACGCCTGCCGAACAACTGGCGACCGATGAAAACAGGTCGAAATCCTTGAGCACGGCAGCTTCCGTGGCGGCAACAGCGGGGATCTCGCCGACAGCCTTGGCGACGCCCAGGCTGGACGCGGCGCGGCCAAAGCCCATCAGCTTGCCCGGATTGTCGCTGGCCGGCTTATTGCCCGCATTGGTGCTGGCGACGATGTCGGTGAGGGTAAAGGCCGGGCCTTTGACTTGGACGAAGTGCACGTCGGCCGGCGATTCGATGCCTGCCGCGCGCATGGCGCTGGCCACGGCTTCGGCGGTGAGATCGATCTGGCGCTGGCGACCGACGTCTTCGGGCTTGAATTCAGGGGTGAAGGCGACGCCGATGGCGAGCGCCTTTTCGCCGGAGGTGCCGGCCTCGCTGGGGCTGACGGTGAAAACGCTGTAGTGCGGCGAAAGTACCCCTTCCACGCCGCCGGAGAATATGAACGGAATGCGGTTGCGCACCGCGTCGGGAGTCTCGCCGGTCTTGCTGCTGATCAGCAGCGCCAGCGACAGGGTGAGAAACCCGCGGGTATAGTCGTTGACGAGGCCATTGCCGTGGGTCTTGCCGATGACGGCGACGATTTCCTTCGGGTCGATCTTGCCGGCCTCGATGGCCTCGCGGAGGCCCGATACGTCACCCGGATCCGGGAGGCTAAAGCGAAGGACATCTGCGCGCACTCATCATCTCCGTTAGGCTTTCTGTGCCCCGAGGTCGTTAGGGGACAGAGGTCAGATGTCTTGCACTAAAGTAATTTCTGTTGTCTAACGCAAGCGGAAAATTTGGTTGGGCAACAGGATGCCGCCGGGCCGCCGCACGCTATGCGTTTCGGGTCCCCGCGGGTCGATCTCGGGGAGAAGGCAGTGGCCAGCAATACCGCACGCGTCGCAGGACGGCATTTCTTGCAGATTCCGGGCCCGACGCCGGTTCCCGATCGTATCCTGCGCGCCATGGACATGCCAGTCATCGATCACCGCGGTCCAGATTTCCAGACGCTTGGCCATCGTGTGCTCGATGGGGTGAAATCCGTGTTCGGCTGTGCCGGCCCAGTCATCATCTACCCCGCGTCTGGAACCGGGGCCTGGGAAGCGGCACTGGTCAACGTGCTCTCGCCGGGCGACCAAGTGCTGATGGTCGAGACTGGGCACTTTGCGACGCTCTGGAACAAGATGGCGCTTAAGCTGGGGCTGCGTCCGGAATTCATCGCCTCGGACTGGCGCACCGGCGCCGATCCGCAGGCGATCGAGGCGCGGTTGCGGGCCGATACCGGGCACACGATCAAAGCGGTGTGCGTGGTGCACAACGAGACCTCGACCGGTTGCGTTTCCCATATCGATCAGGTGCGCAAGGCGATCGATGCGGCCGGGCACCCTGCCCTGTTCCTTGTCGACACCATCTCATCGCTCGGCTCGATCGAGTACAAGCATGACGAATGGGGTGTCGACGTCACCGTTGCCGGCTCGCAGAAGGGGCTGATGCTGCCGCCCGGCCTGTCGTTCAACGCCGTGTCGGAAAAGGCAATCGCCGCCTCCAAGACCTCCGGCTTTCCAAAACTGTTCTGGGCGTGGGACGAAATGCTCGCCAACAACGGCAAGGGATTCTTCCCCTATACGCCGGCTACCAACCTGCTCTATGGCCTCGCCGAAGCCATCGACATGCTGCACGAGGAGGGGCTCGACAACGTCTATGGCCGTCACGACCGGCTGGCCGAGGCGACGCGGCTGGCGGTGCAGGCTTGGGGGCTGGAGATTCTCTGCCGCAAGCCGGAAGACTATTCTTCGTCGCTGACGGCGGTGATCATGCCGGAAGGGCACAATGCAGACGAGTTCCGCGCGATCGCGCTGGAGCATTTCAACATCTCGCTCGGCACCGGGTTAAGCAAATTGGCCGGAAAGGTGTTCCGCATCGGCCATCTGGGCGACACTAACGAATTGACCATCATCGGGGCCTTGGGCGGCGTCGAGATGGCGCTTGCGGTCGCCGGAGTGCCGCACAAGAAGGGCGGCGTACAGGCGGCGATGGACTATTTTGCCGCACAGGCAAGAGCCTTGCGGCGGTAGACGGTTCGCAGGCCCGACCAGCATCCAAGGTGCCAAGGGCGGTCTGGGGTTACCCGCCCGCGTGCCAAAGCCGGCGCGGGGTGCTAGGCTCGGCGGCGAGAGCTTTGCCGAGAACCAGAGTGACCGAAAAGACCACGCCGCGCGGGCCTTATCAAACCGGCATCAAACGCCGCCAGGAGATCATCGATGCGGCGGCGCAGGTGTTTGCCAAATTCGGCTACACCAGTGGTTCGCTGCGCCAGATCGCCGAGGACGTCGGGGTGACCCCCTCGGCCCTGATCCGGCATTTCAGCAGCAAGGAAGGCTTACTCGTCGCGGTACTGGCGCACCTCGAGGAAGAGAACCGCCGCATCCTCTCGCCGCCCTATGAGGGGCTGGAGTATTTCCGGCGGCTGCCGAACCTTTTGGCCAACCACACCAACCATCGCGGCTTTGTCGAACTGCTAATGACGCTGAGCAGCGAGGCTTCCAACCCCAAGCACCCGGCCCGGGCCTTCATCACCAAGCGGTACGAACACGTCATCGGCCAGGGTGTACTGCGGCTGCAGGAAGCGCGGGCGAGTCGCGACATCCTGCCGATGAGCGATGCCCTGCTGGCGGTCGAAGTGCGCGGCTTCTTTGCCCAGATGGATGGCTTGCAGTTGCAATGGCTGCTCGATCCCTCGATCGATCTGGTCGGAATTTTTCGCTACTACCTCGACGTCACCCTCGCCCGCTGGACGGGTAAGCCGGCGCTCGAGGCGGCGACGAGCAGCCGGACGACTGCGCAAATCCCGGCGTGAATTTGCGGATTTCCGGATGAGCCCCGGCCGTACCGCGCGCCATCTTGACAGCGCTGTGGCCGGCGACCAAAAGTAAATGTCCGCTCACATTTCAAGCGTGATTTTGCTGCGACCGGTGCGAGGATGACCGATCGCTACCACCATGGTTCCGAGGAGTTCGTGCGTGTCGATATCGTTTAGTGAAAAGGTCGATGTGATCATCGTGGGCAGCGGCCCGACGGGGGCGGCCTATGCGCGCACGCTTACCGACAAACTGCCGAACGCAAAAATCCTGATGATCGACGCCGGTCCGATTGTCTCCGACCCGCCGGGGCATCACCTCAACAACATCCAGGACGTCGCGGCGCGCGAAAAGGCGCAGATCGCCTCGCAGGGGCCGCACCGGCACGCTGCCTACGCGCCGATGTCGGAAGAGGAGCGCCTGTCGCGCCAAGCCGGAGCCCCCGACACCTCGATGCTGCGCCGGCCGGGATTGTTCGTCGTCGGCGGCGGACCGGTGGATGGCGAAGGTTTTCCGGCGGCGCACGCGGCGCATAACGTCGGCGGCATGGGCTCGCACTGGTTCGGCGCCTGCCCGCGTCCGGCGGAGCGGGAGCGCATTCCCTTCATCGACCGCGCCATAATGGACGAGGCCCTGACGACGGCGGAAAAACTGCTACGGGTCTCGAACGCGCAATTCCCCGATTCCCATATCGCTGGACCGCTGGAAGCGCTCCTCGGCGGGCTGTTCAACCAGGGCCGTGCGCCCGACCGCCGGGTGCAGCCGATGCCAATGGCAGTGGTCCGCACCAAGGACGGTGTGCTGCGCTCCGGGCCGGACGTGATCCTGGGCGATCTACTCTCCGGGGCCTCGGCCAATTTTGAACTGCGTCCCGAAACAGTCTGCCGCCGCATCATCATGGAAGGCGGCCATGCCGTTGGCGTCGAACTCTGGGGCACCGAGACGCACGACACGACACGCATCGAGGCTGGCACGGTGGTCGTTGCCGCGGATTCGCTGCACTCGCCGCAATTGCTGTTCGCCTCGGGCATCCGTCCGCCGGCCCTGGGGCACTATCTCAACGAACACCCGCAGGTCACGATCCTTGCCGAGTTCGAAGGGGTCGATCCCGGTGAAGCCTCGACGCTGAGCGATGGCGGCGCGGTACTGGCGGACAGGACCGTGGTGACGCGCATGACGAGCGGCGTGACCTGGATCCCCTATAACGGGGAAAGCTTTCCCTTCCACGTGCAACTCACCCAGGCCGAGCCGGCATCGCTGCCGCCTGATGACCGGGCGATTGCGGAGAAGCGGCCGGTGCTCTCAGTGTCGTTCTTCCTGACCTCGGACCTGCAATACGACAATCGCGTCGAATTCAGCGAAACCGAAAAGGATTGGTACGGACGCCCGAAAATGACGCTGCGCTTCAAGATGAGCGACAAGGACCGGGAGCGGATGCAACTGGCACGCGACACGCAAGCCAAGATCTCCGCAGCCCTGGGACGCTCGCTCCCCGGCCATAAGCCGCGCACGCCGCCCGATGGCAGCTCGCTGCATTACCAGGGCACCATGCGCATGGGCGAAAAGGATGACGGCCAATCGGTTTGCGACAAGAACAGCCGCGTCTGGGGCACCGACAACGTCTACGTCGCCGGCAATGGCCTGATCCCGACGGAGACGGCGGGCAATCCGACGCTGACCTCCGTCGCGCTCGCCATCCTTGCGGCGCGGCATATCGCGGAAGAGCAGGCCGGCCGCTAGTCCGAAACGCAGATCTGCAGCGCGCGCGGGAGGCCATCCGGTCGTCCGCGCGGCGCAGCTATTTGGGCATGAGCTTTCGGAGAAACAGGGTGCTACTTGCGCTTAAGCGGCAGATTATACCTATTTAGACCTTGCGGATGGAGCCACGGGCGGTCACATACAGACTTTGGAGCGAAAGACAGCAAATGGCGCGCACACCTAACTTCAAATTCGACCGCATGGAACGAGACCGCGCGAAGGCGTTG
>JAQGKB010000309.1 GCA_028290345.1 Hyphomicrobiales bacterium
TCGACGTCCTCGAAGGTTTTGGCCAGGAGGTCAGCGTCGCGAATGTCGCCCTCGATGATCGTCAGGGGCATGCGCCGCTCGGCCTGCGCCAGGTTCTCCCGGCGGCCGCGCACGAAATTGTCGAGGATGATGATTTCGCGGGGTTCTTCCAACACAACGAGATCGGCGATATGGGAACCGATCAGGCCGGCCCCTCCGGTGATCAAGACACGTCTATCCTTCATGACTTAGGCTCTCCTGGAGTCGGCTCGCGCAGTTCCTTGTCTGTGCGCCAACGGACGAAACGGGCCGGCACGCCCGCGACCACCGAAAACGGTTCGACATCAGCGGTGACGATGGCGCCGGCGCCCACCATGGCGCCCCGCCCGATTGTGACGCCAGGCAGGATCACAGAGTTGGTGCCGATATCGGCCCATGCGCCAATGCGCACGGGGCGGATATCGAGGTCGGTCTGGATGATCGGCACATCTGCCGGAATGCCGGCGTGCTCCGATCCCAAGATCCTCGCTCCAGGCCCCAAGCCGACATATTCCTCGATGCGCAGGTCGCGGGCATCGAAATAGGCCTGCGGGCCGATCCAGACATGGTCCCCGATAAAGCAGGTGCCGTCGTGACGGCCCTGGATATAGGCGTGGGCGCCGATAAAGACCCCCGCCCCGATTTCGAAGGTGTCGAAATGCTTGAAGCCGACATTGCTGCCGACCTGCAGCCCAGGTCCGCAACGGCGGCTGGCAGCATTCCAGATCGCGCGGCGCATCAAGGAGTCGAGGAGTCCATCGCCGGTGGCAAAACGGCCGTAGAGTTCGATCAGCCCATTGATCCCGTAGGTGGTCCGCAGCATCTGCGCCATCCCGACTTCAAATTCGGGATCGCGGCCAATGTCGCGGCGCCCATGCACCGCGGTGACGGTTCGGCCCTTTGGCTTGAGGTCAGTGGACATGTTCGTCCTGGCGCACGGCTGCGGCTACCATCTCGACCTGGCGCGAGGTCAGTTCGGGGAACATCGGCAGCGACAGCACACTTTTGGCTGCCGCCTCCGCCTCCGGAAAATCGCCGATCCGATAGCCGAGGTCCTCGTGCGCGCGCTGCAGATGCACCGGAATTGGATAGTGCAGGCCGGTCTGCACGTCTTCCGCCTGCAGCGCACGCAGCAGGCCATCACGGTCGCCACAACGGAGGGCAAAGATGTGATAGACGTGGCGCCGGTTCGACACCTCCACCGGTGTCTCGATCCCTGCCATGCCCGCGAGCAGGCTGGTGTAGCGCCGGGCATTGGCGCGGCGAGCCTCGTTCCATTGCTCCAGATGCCGCAGCTTGATACGCAGGATCGCGCCCTGGATGCCATCCATCCGGTAGTTGAAGCCTTTGATGGTATGGTGGTAGCGCTGCTCCTGGCCCCAGTCGCGCAGCATGCGGATTTTCTTCATCTGCGCGTCATCGTTGGTGACGACGATGCCGCCTTCGCCGTAAGCGCCCAAATTCTTGCCCGGGTAGAAGCTGAAGCAGCCGGAGACGCCCATGCTGCCGGCGCGCTGGCCCTTGTATTCGGCGCCATGCGCCTGACAGGCGTCCTCGATCACCATCAGATGGTAATGATCCGCGATCTCGAGGATTGGGTCCATGTCCGCCATCTGGCCATAAAGATGGACTGGGAGGATGGCTTTGGTTCGCGGCGTGATGGCTTGCTCGAGCTTTGCCGGATCGAGCATGAAGGTTTGCGGATCGATATCGACAAACACCGGCTTTGCGCCGGCGGAGCAAATCGCCGACACCGTCGCGACGAAGGTAAACGGCGTGGTGATGACCTCGTCACCCGGGCCTACGCCGGCGGCGAGCAACGCCAGATGCAGCGCGCTGGTACCGCTGTTGACCGCAATAGCGTGCGCGGCATCGCAATAGTCGGCGAATTCACGCTCGAACTGGGCGACCTCCTCGCCGAGGACATATTGCCCGGACTCGAGAACCTTGATGACCGAGGCATCGACCTCGGGCTTCAGACTGGCGTATTGCGCTTTCAAGTCGAGAAAAGGGATCATACCGGGTGCCTGACTGGTTCGATATCGATGATGGCGCCCCTGCGGGCGAGTGATTCCGTGGCGGCCTCGAGCAGCCGGACAACCCGCAAACCGGCTGTGCCATCGGCCACCGGCGTGCCGCCGTGCTCGACGCAGGCGATGAATTCGCACAATTCGCTGCCCAGGGCCTCGGTCACGTCGAGGTGCGGGGCGACCATGTCGCCGCTACGGTAACCGACGAGCATCTGGTGGATCTTCTCGCCGCGGCCCGGCGCGCCCATGATGATGCCCCGATCGTAGACCTTGATCTTTTCGCTCGGCTCGAGATCGTCGTAGATGATCATCTTCTCGCTGCCGCTGACCATGGTGCGCCGCACCTTCACAGGCGCCAGCCAGTTCACATGGATGTGGGCGATGAGATTGCTTGCGAAGAAAACGCTGAGGTAGGCGATGTTCTCCGGCTCACCGGCAAGGTGGCTCATCCCGATGGCCGACACCGCGACGGGGCTCTCCGGTAGCACGAAATCCATAATGGAGAGGTCGTGTACGGCCAGGTCCCACATCACGCTCACATCATGCTGGAACAGCCCGAGATTGATGCGCACCGAGTCGTAGTAATAGAGCTCGCCGATGCCGCCCTGGATGATGTCGCGCATTTTCCGGACGGCGCCGGTATGGACGAATGTATGGTCCACAGCGAGCACGAGACCCCGCCGTTCGGCCTCCGCAATCAATTGCTCCACCTGGTCGGCGTTCGATGCGATGGGCTTTTCGACAAGGACGTGCTTGCCTGCCTTGAGCGCCTGCGTGGCGAGCCTGAAATGGCTGGAAACCGGAGTCGCGATGGCAACGGCGTTCACTCGTGGATCGCTCAGCACGGCATCGAAATCTTCCGTGATCTGTACCGCCGGATACTGATTGCGTACGCCGGCGAGGCGTTCGGTGTGCAAATCGCAGACCCAGAGCAGTTGCGCGCCGGGAATGGCCCAGAAGTTCCGGACCAGATTGGGACCCCAATAGCCATAGCCGACGACAGCGACGCCGATCATGACCGCTTCCACGACATGGGCGACGCCTCCGCCGACTGCTCGACCTCGCCGATCACCCTCGCCGGCACGCCGGCAACGATCGTGTGGCCGGGCACATCGCGCGTGACCACGGCGCCGGCGCCGACCAGCGCCCCCTCGCCGATGGTGACGCCGGGAAGGACAGTCGCGTTGCTGCCGATCGATGCGCCGCGTTTCACCAGGCTCGGGACAAGGCTCCAGTCGCCGTCGGCCTGCAGTTCCCCGTCTGCGGTGGTCGCGCGGGGATAAAAGTCATTGGTGAACATGACGCCATGGCCGATGAACACGCCATCTTCGAGGGTGACGCCCTCGCAGATGAAGGAGTGGCTCGAAATCTTGCAGTTCCGGCCGATGACCGCGTTTTTCTGGATTTCGACGAACGGGCCGATGCGCGTGCCGGACCCGATGCTGCAATCGTAGAGATTGACCAGATCCGGGTGGCTGACGATGACGCCGTCCTCGACTGCGACACGCAGGATCATTCGCGGGGGCCCCCTGTTTCGCACCGATGAAACGCTGCCGACATATCGTCTCCGCAAGTTACTATGACCTGCAGCGACGATATTATACTCGCCGAATTCCGCAAGCAGCAGAACTCGCAGCTACCTACAAACCTTCTTGAAAGTCCTTGATATTTTTGATGAAATTACCCAAGAGTAGCTAGCAGGCGGAACTAACATATTTACAGTAAAAACCTGGGTACATCTTTCGAT
>JAQGKB010000319.1 GCA_028290345.1 Hyphomicrobiales bacterium
CTCGAAACCGGTCACCTTGATCTGCGGATGCAGCATGACGGCGCGGGTGGCCGCGACCCGATCGGCGAGGGGAGCCAGTTCGTGGTGGTTTTTCAGCGGGTTACCGGGGGATACCAGCAGCCACACCGCGTCGAGCCCAAGGCGCTTCAGCGCCTGCTGGGCGACGAGCAGATGCCCTTCATGCGGCGGGTTGAAGCTGCCGCCGAACAGGCCGATCCGCATGCCGCGGCCAGCCGGCGGCAATTCGGTGACGCCGGGAATGCGCTGCGCTGGCGGCCTCACGGACGGGTCTGTCCGTTGCCGCGCACCAAATACTTGAAGCTGGTCAATTGTTCGACGCCCACTGGCCCCCGCGCATGCATCTTGCCGGTGGCGATGCCGATTTCGCCGCCGAAACCGAACTCGCCGCCATCGGCGAACTGGGTCGAGGCGTTGTGCAACAGGATCGCGGAGTCGATCTCATTGAAGAAGCGGCTGACCGATTCCCCGTCCTCGGTGATGATCGCCTCGGTATGATGCGAGGAATAATGCTGGATGTGGGCGATGGCCGCCCCGACATCGTCGACGATTTTGACCGAGATGATGGCGTCCTCGTATTCAGTGTGCCAATCGGTTTCGGTGGCGGGCACGGCGGTGGGGATCAGGCTGAGCACCGTGGCATCGCCGCGGATTTCGCAGCCTTTTGCGATCAGCGCTTCGATGACCGGCTTCAGATGCGTCGCCACCACGTCCTTATGGACCAGCAGCGTTTCGGCGGCGCCGCAGACGCCGGTGCGGCGCATCTTGGCGTTGAGGGTCACGGTGACCGCCATGTCGAGATCGGCTGTCTTGTCGATGAAGACATGGCAGATGCCCTCGAGATGGGCAAAGACCGGCACGCGCGCTTCGTCCTGGACGCGCGCGACCAAAGTCTTGCCGCCGCGCGGCACGATGACGTCGATGCTGCCACCGAGACCCTTCAGCATCTCGCCGACGGCGGCGCGATCGGTGGTGGGCACCAGCTGGATGGCGTCTTCCGGCAGCCCGGCCTGGCGCAGGCCTTCGATGAGGCCGGCGTGGATGGCGCGCGACGAGTGCACGCTATCCGAACCGCCGCGCAGGATCACGGCATTGCCGGATTTCAGGGTCAGCGCGCCGGCATCGGCGGTGACGTTCGGGCGGCTCTCGAAGATGACGCCGATGACGCCGAGCGGGGTGCGCACGCGCGAGATGTTGAGCCCGTTCGGGCGGTCCCAATTGGCGATTACGGTGCCGACCGGGTCGGGCAGGTCGGCGATGTCGTGCACCGCCTGGACCATGGCATCGATGCGCTTGGGCGTGAGTTGCAGGCGATCGAGGAACGCCGGGCTCATGCCGCGCTTCTGGCCGGCGTCCATGTCCAGCGCATTTGCAGCGAGAATCTCGGCGGAGCGGGCGGCGATGGCATCGGCGGCGGCGTGCAGCGCCCGTGTCTTCTGCGCCGCAGGCGCGAAGGCGAGGATTTCCGCGGCCTTGCGGGCGCGGCGGCCGATCTCGGCCATGATCTCCTGCACGTCTTGCAAACCTGACAAGTCCTGCAGATCGGGTACGGCCAACTCTATCGCAGTCATTTTGCAGCGGCCTCCATGCCGGTGAGCAAAACCATATTGTCGCGATGCACCATTTCGGAGCGGTTGCCAACCCCGAGCAGTTCGATGACGCTCTGGCTCTTCTTGCCGCGCACCAGTTGCGCCTCGTCGCTCTGCAGGCTCGCAAGGCCACGGGCAACCTCGTGGCCCTCGGGATCGAGGATCGCCACCGCGTCGCCGCGGCCGAAAACCCCGGTGACTTTGGTGACGCCGATCGGCAGCAGGCTCTTGCCGGTGAGCAGCGCACGCGCGGCGCCGGCATCGACATGCAGCGCGCCGGCCACCGTCAGCGTGCCCATGATCCAGCGTTTTCGAGCCGCAGCGCGGCTCTGGAATGGGGCGAAGAGGGTATGGCGGCCGCCTTCGGTCAACGCCTTCAGCGGATGGTTTTCAGTGCCCTTGGCGATGATCATCGCCGTCCCCGCCTTGGTGGCGATCTTGCCGGCCTCGATCTTGGTGGTCATGCCGCCGCGCGACAAATGGCTGGCAGCGCCGCCGGCCATGGCTTCGATTTCCGGAGTGATCTCGGGGACGTGCGCCAAGTGTACCGCGTCGGGATCCTTGCCGGGCGGGGCGGTATAGAGCCCGTCGATATCGGAGAGCAGTACCAGGCAATCGGCCTCGATCATGCTGGCGACGCGGGCGCTCAGCCGGTCATTGTCGCCATAGCGGATCTCGGCCGTGGCAACGCTGTCGTTCTCATTGATGATCGGCACCGCGCCCAGCGACAGCAGGGTGGCGATGGTGGTGCGGGCGTTGAGGAAATACCGCCGCTCTTCAGTGATATTCGGGGTGATCAAAATCTGCCCGGTGACGATGCCATGCTCGCCCAACGTCTCGGCCCAGGCCTGCGACAGGGCGATCTGCCCGGCGCTGGCGGCAGCCTGGCTCTGCTCCAGCGGCAGCGATACCGCATCGAGATGCAGCAGCCGGCGCCCCAGCGCGATGGCGCCTGAGGAGACGATCACAACCGAGGTGCCATTGGCCTTCAGCGCGGCGATGTCGGCGGCAAGGCTGCGCAACCAGTCGGCGCGCAGCTTGCCGGTCTTGCCATCGACCAACAGGGCCGAGCCGATCTTGATGGTAAGGCGCTTGTAGGGCGCGAGGGCGTTCATCGCGATCAGGGGGCCCAGTGGACTTCGGTCTTGACGCGGGCGGCTTCGATCCGCTCGGCCTTGGCGTCGTCCAAAACCTTGATGATGGCGAACAGCAATTCCTCGACGCCCTTGCCGGTGGCGCTGGAGAGCAACAGCACGTCGGCCTTGCTGGCGCGCTTCAGCACTTTCAGCTTTTCCTTGATGGCATCGGGTTCGAGCGCATCGATCTTGTTGAGCACCACCAGTTCGGGCTTGTCGATGAGCTTTTCGTCATAGGCAGAAAGCTCGCCGCGAATGGTCTTGTAGGAGAGCTTTACGTCCTCCGCCGTGCCGTCGATCAGGTGCACCAAGACGCCGCAGCGTTCGATATGGCCAAGGAAGCGGTCGCCGATCCCGGCGCCTTCATGGGCGCCCTCGATCAGCCCCGGAATATCGGCCAGAACGAAATCGCGCTCGCCAACGCGCACCACGCCCAGATTGGGGTGGAGGGTGGTGAACGGATAATCGGCAATCTTGGGCTTTGCCGCCGAAACCGCCGCGAGGAAGGTCGATTTACCGGCATTGGGCAGGCCGACCAGCCCGGCATCGGCGATCAGCTTCAGCCGCAGCCAGACATATTTTTCGGCGCCGACCTGGCCCGGATTGGCGTGGCGCGGTGCCTGGTTCGACGAGGTCTTGAAATGGGCGTTGCCAAAGCCGCCATTGCCGCCCGAGAGCAGTTTTATCGTCTGGCCGACTTCGGTCATGTCGGCGATCAGCGTTTCGTTGTCGTCCTCGAACACCTGCGTGCCGATGGGGACGCGCAGGGTGACGTCCGCGCCATCGGCGCCGGTGCGGTTCTTGCCCATGCCGTGCGTGCCAGTGGAAGCCTTGAAATGCTGCTGGTAGCGGTAGTCGATCAGCGTATTCAGGCCATCGACGCATTCGACGATGATATCGCCGCCGCGCCCGCCATTGCCGCCGTTCGGCCCGCCGAATTCGACGAACTTTTCACGCAGGAACGACACCGCTCCGGCGCCACCGTCGCCGGCGCGGATATATACCTTGGCTTGATCCAGAAATTTCATGGTTTTGTTCCAGTCCAAGCGGTGCGGGAGAGTTCGGTGTCGATATGGCGCACCACCTGGTTGCGCGCAAGACAATGCATAGTATTGGTTGCTGTTTCGACAAAGCCGAACTTCTTCTGCACGGCAAGCGAAGCGGCGTTGAAGGCGAAAACGCCGGAAAAGATTTTCGGCGCGTCGGTGACCGCGAAATACCAGGCGAGCACGGCGGCGACAGCCTCGGTCATGATGCCCTTGCCCCAGAATGGCTCTGCCAGCCAATAGCCCAATACCGGCCCGCGCGGATCGGCATGGTAGCCGACCTGCCCGATATAGCCTTCGCCCGGCCAATCGATGGCAAAGCCGGTTTGCCCGGCCGGTGCATCGCTGCGCACGCTGCCGAGCCAGGCCCGGGCATCGACCGGGTGATAGGGGAACGGCACGCGCGAGAGGTTGCCCGCGACGGCGAAATTATTGAGGTATTTTGCGATTGGCGCCACGTCCGCCATGGTGGGCGGGCGCAGCACAAATCGCTCCGTCTCGAGCGTGACTTTCATCTTTTCTGCTCGAGCACAAAGCTGGCGATCGCCTGGCCGATGTGATTGCCGCCAACCGCCGGGTGTTCGCCGGTGCGGACAAAGCCGGCCTTTTCGAGCACCCGGCAGGAGGCGATATTGCTCGCCAGCGCCCGCGCTTCGATAGTCGCGTATTGCCCGGTGGCGTGCGCGGCCTCGATCAGCCCATTGGCCGCCTCGGTGCCAAGGCCCTTGCCCCAATGGGGTTCGCCCAGCCAATAGCCGAGTTCCGGCGCGTGGCCAGGGGCGTAATGAAAGCTCATCACGCCGATGAAAGCCTCGTCAAGCGTCACCGCGTAGCAGCGCTCTTCAGCCCGCTGGCTGAAGGTGCCGATGAAGAACATGGCGTCGCGCCTTGTATACGGGTGCGGCAGGCGCGCCAGCATGTCGTAGATCTTCTGGTTGTTGGCGAGCTTTTCCAGCGCCGTCGCGTCGCCGAGGATAGGCGCGCGCAGCACCAGGCGCTTGGTTTCGATCTTGCCCGGCAGCATGTCCCTGGTGCGGCGCGACGATAGCCGCGCGGCGGCGGTCTCGAGCTTTTTCGCCGTGGCGTTGAGCCCCGCGATCGGCACGTCCTTCAAAGTGACTGCAACCTTGGTGACTGCAGCCTTGCGATCTCTGGAATCCATGATGAACTGTCCCAAAAAGCAAAAAGGGGAACCGGTGACCGGCTCCCCCTTGAACTTGTGCGTGGCGGATTTGCCGTGCCGGGGAGATGGTCTCCGGCAGGGTTGAATTCAATCCCGCCGTTATTCTGCCGCCATTGCCGGCGCAACCGAAACGTAGACTTTCGCATTGGCGCGGGTCTTGTAGCTCACGTGGCCGTCGACGAGCGCATAGATCGTGTGATCCACGCCGAGGCCGACACCGGTGCCCGGATGCCATTTCGTACCGCGCTGGCGGATGATGATGTTGCCGGCGATCACGGCTTCGCCGCCGAACTTCTTGACGCCAAGACGGCGGCCGGCGGTATCGCGACCGTTGCGGGATGAACCGCCTGCTTTTTTATGTGCCATGGTTCAGCTCCTTATTCCTGGTCGGCCTTGGGCGCGGCTTTCTTAGCCGGTGCCTTCTTGGCCGGGGTCTTTGCTTCGGTATCGGCGGTCGCAGCGGCCTTGGCCTTGGGCGCAGCCTTCTTGGCAGGCGCGTCGGTCACGGCATCATTGGCCGGCTGGGCGAGCTGGGCGCGCGCCGCGATCGTCGGCTGGGCGCCGCCGATCAGAATCTCGGTGATCCGCACGGTCGACAGCAACTGCCGGTGGCCGTTGCGGCGGCGATAATTGTGGCGACGGTTCTTCTTGAGAATGATGACCGTCTTCTGCTTCTTGGTGTCGATGAATTCGGCTGCGACGAGCGCGCCTTCCACCAACGGAGCACCGACCGTGGTACCATTCTCGTCGCCAACCAGTAGAACCTGGTCGAAGGTAACGATGGTGCCGGCCTCGGCCTCGAGCTTTTCGATCTTCAATACGTCGTTGGCGGCAACTTTATATTGCTTGCCGCCGGTCTTGATCACAGCGAACGTCATACGCTTTGCCGGATGCGCTTCGGCACCGGTTCCCTTGTTCGCGCTCTGTGGCGCCGCAGGCAAAAGCCCAATCCTGCGGTCTTTTTGGTATGCGGCCGGTCTCGTAAAGCCATGTTCTACAATGAAAACCTGGCGAAAACCGGCGGGCAGCCTCAAGCAGCGGTTGCAAAAATATGAAAGCGCACCGGGCGGACCGGTACGCAATCGCGCGCTTTATCGTCGTAAAGCCTCAAAGAGTCAAGTAATGCAGGTTTCAGGCATACCAGTCGCGCTGGCGCACTTCCACGCCGTCAAACCCCTGCATGGCGGCGGCGAACTTTGCCGGCTCCGGACCATCCTTGCCGTAGTGGTAGGGATAGGCCACTTTCGGCTTGAACGCCTTTGCCGCTGCTGCAGCCTGCTCGCCGGTCTGGGTATAAGGAATGTTCATCGGCAGGAAGGCGACGTCGATGCCGGTCAGGGCGCGAATCTCGGGAATGTCTTCGGTGTCGCCGTCCGCATAGACCTTCTTGTCGCCGATGGAGAGCACATAGCCGTTGCCGACGCCCTTGACGTGGTATTTCAGCCGGTCGGGCGTGGTGTTGTACATCGGGATGGCGCTGAACGGCACGCCGGCAATGGTGCCGGTGCCGCCATTGGCGACCACGGTCGCCTGCTTCTTCAGGCGATCCGAAAGGGCCGTGTAGACCACCTCCGGCACGATCAGCGGCGTCGTCGGCCCGGCCAGGGCTTCGAGCGTAGGCACGTCGAAGTGATCGGGATGCGCGTGGGTAACCATGATGGCGGTGGGTTTTTTGAGCTTTGCGTAGCGCGCGGCGCCGCCGACGGGATCGAAGAGCACGATCTCCTTGCCGAACGTGAGGGTGAAGGTGGCGTGGTTGATCGGCTGGATCACCACGTCGCCCATTGAGGTGGTGAGCGTATCGGGTTGCACGGAAATCTCTCCGGATTGAGCGAAAGCGGAACCGACCAGATGGCCGCCGCAACACATATCGGCAATCGGCAGGAAGGGCGCGGCGGCAAGTCCGGCGAGGACAATACGGCGCTGGGGCATGGAATTCTCCAATGAGCGGGCCGGGTTCAGGCCGGGGTTTAGCCAGTGAGCCGGGCGCGCAGTTGAATGACGTTTTCACGTTCGACGGAGAGGAAATCCGCCTTATGCCTTGCCACCCAGGCGGCGAACGACCACTCGGCCGCAGCATCGCCAATGGCTTGGCGAGGAAAGTAAACATCGGCTTCCCCGCCAATGCCATTCACAATGACGCTAGCGGTGGTGCGCCGGTATTCGTCGCCCTCGAAGGCATCGAGCATGGCAAGATCGGCCAGGGTGAGGCTGGCAAGGGCGAGGCCCTCGGCCTCCTGCCCCGCCGCGGCGATCAGCGCCGGATAGGTGCGGCCGGGAAAGAACACCACGCGGTGCCCGGGAAGCCGCGCGATTGCCACGCCGGCCATGTCGTAAGGCCGCCCCAGAACCGCCGCGAGCACATCGGGGTCGCGCAACGTGCCATAGACAAAGAGCAGAGGTTGGGTCGCGGGCATTGTGGGTTCCGGTTTGGCTGCTGTTGCCTCGGAGTCGTGCCAGGCCCGGGGGCAGGCTGTTGCACGCCGGGCGCGAGCCTTGAACGGTGCGCATCCTGCCACGCAATGCCGCCGCCTCCAACATGGCAGCGGCCGGTGTTGAATTCGCCCCTACGGAGGGTGTTGCAGGGGCCAAGCAGCTATGTCATAAGGCGCCCACTTATCGACCAGACGCTTCGCGGCGTCACACCTTCTCGCGGAGAGATGGCTGAGCGGTTGAAAGCACCGCACTCGAAATGCGGCGTAGGGGCAACCCTATCGGGGGTTCGAATCCCTCTCTCTCCGCCAATTACTTCCGCTAACACTTTGACACACCTTCGTTTTCCTTGGAGCGGCCCTGGCGGACCCCCGAGCGTTTTGACCGTGCCGAGCACTGCCGGACATTCGGGAAGACGCAGTTGGTTTCGTTCATGGGGTTGGCACTCGTTTTCTGGTGATACCCCGCCCTTCCCACGTGGAAGCGGACCGCCAGCGCGTTGACCTCGAAAGTCGGGGACGGACCTCGGTGGCAAGGTATTCGAAGCGGCGGTATGCGGCCAATGCCCGGCGCAGCGACGGTCGGGTCTGGCCTTACTCGAAGAGCCCCGGCGGGAGATTGCCGATCTTCAAGAGGACGCGGGGATCATCGTAGGTGTCGGTCTCGATGTCGACCTCTTGCGAGAACGCAACCACACCGGCCCGGCTCGGCCCCAATCGCTCTGCCGTGGCGATTGCCGACGCTTCCGTCTTGCATGGCTTGACGGGATCGGCGACCAGCTTGCTGCCCTTCTGAGTGAAAGCCTGCACTAGGTAAGCGGTAGCCATTGCGTCTCTCCAGTTGGAGCGAGACAAGAGCATTCTGGCGTGTCAGACGCAATGCCAAGCAGCAGACCATCCGCATGGCAGCGGCGTTGACGAGCGAGGCCGGGAGAGGGATGCCACGCGGAGCTTGAGCAGGCCACACACTTCGAGGTCGAGAAATGACGCAATGCGGTATCGGCATGCGGCCGCATCTTGCGCGAGGGCCCGCCAGGTCCTTGCCGAGAATCAAAGCGTCGAACAATTGCAGCATGGCCAACTACTGGAGGGACTACGACTTGGATCAGAATTTGAAATGCATCCTGGTTGGCGGAACGTCTAACGTCGGCAAGACGAGCGTAGCCAAGCACATCGCCAACCGGCTCGGGTGGACCCATGTTTCTACCGATAGCCTGGCACGGCACCCTGGGCGACCATGGAAGGCGAAACCGGAGTCAGTCCCGGAGCACGTGGTTGAACACTATTCGACGCTCCGCACCGATGAACTGATGAAGTCCGTGCTCACCCACTACCGGAACATCTGGCCATTGGCGGAGGCACTGACAGAAAAGTATGCGCAAGGGGCGGACGCTGGGCGTCTGGTGCTGGAAGGATCGGCCCTCTGGCCGGAATTGGTGGCTTCGTTGTACCAGCCGTCGGCCGCCGCGGTTTGGCTCACGGCGAGCGACGATCTGCTCAAAGCCCGGATTTATCAGGAGAGCCAATACGAACAAGCGGATCCGCCGGCCAGGGCGCTGATCGACAAGTTCGTGGGCCGCACTCATCGTTTCAATGTCGCCATGATGGAGGACTTGCGTCGTCTCGAGCTTCCTTGGGTCGTGGTCGATCGGGACTCCACGATCCAGGCGGTCGCCGACGCCTGCCTCCGCGAGATGCGGCCGTTGACTAAAGCGCCACCCCGAATTTGCTGACCCAACCCAGGCCCTCATCGGTACCGGCGCGGGGACGATATTCGCAGCCGACCCAGCCGGACCAGCCGAGCTTGTCGAGCTCTTCGAAGATCGCACCATAGGCGACTTCGCCCTCATCGGGTTCAGCGCGGCTGGGCACGGCCGCGATCTGGACGTGGCCGATGTTGTCGAAATGCTGGCGCAGGCGGGTGAGAATATCGCCCTGCGAAACTCCCACATGATAGACGTCGAACATGATCTTGATGTTGGGCGCCCCGACAGCGGCGATAATCTCGTCGGCCTTTTCGATCGAGGAATAGAAGTAACCCGGCATGTTGCGCTGGTTGATCGGCTCGAGCAGCAGGGTGAGGCCCCGCTCGGCCGCCTTGGGGGCGGCCAGTTTGAGATTGGCGATGAAGACGTCGGTCGCCGCGGCGCGGTCATGTTCCGGCACGATCCCAGCCATGGCGTGAACCGAAGTGCCACCGGCCGCGTGGCACCAGGCGACCGATTGATCGATCAGCGCCTGGAATTCCTGTTCCCGACCAGGCAGGGCACCAAGGCCGGAATGCTGGCCGGCGCCGCTGCCGACATCTGTGTTGATGCCGAGCAACCTCAAGCCGTTACGGGCGCAGGCCGCGCGGACCTCCTCGGGCGGCGTAGCGTAGGGGAAGTGCAGTTCTACCGCGCGAAAGCCGGCTTTGGCGGCCGCATCGATGCGCTCGAGCAGCGGCAGTTCGGTCCAGAGGAATCCAAGGTTTGCAGAGAATTTCGGGTTTGCAGAGAATTTCGGCATTTCCAACTCGCGTCTGGGGATGATGGGCTTCGGGAGGCCGGCTAGACTTTGTAGTGTCTGATGATGTCAGTGAAGTTTTTCAGCAATGGGCTGACGTCACCGCGGCGCCAGAAGCAGGAAACGCTGATGCGCGAGGTGGGCTCGACCGGAAGGTAGACGATGCCGGGATAGGGCATGGTCTCCCACGCCTTATGCACGAGATGAACGCCGAAGCCGCTGGCTACAAGGCCGAGCCGGGTCAGCATGTGGCCGGTTTCCTGCACGACGCGCGGCGAAAACCCGACGCGCTGGCAGAGCACGATGATCCGGTCGTAAATCGTGGGGTCGTTTTCACGCGGGAACATCACCCAAGGCTCATGGGCGAGATCGGCGAGATCGATCTTTTCCTGATTGGCGAGCCGGTGCCGAGCCGGCAGCACCACGACCATCGGATCGTTGACCAATTGAATCTGGTCGTAATCGCCGATGAGGCGGCTGGGCGGATGGGTGAACACCAGATCGCTCGAGCCATCGGCGAGCGCCTCCAATTGGCCGGCCGACGAGATGCCGTGGTTCTTGAACGAGAGATAAACATTGGGAAAACGCTTGTGATATTCGTTCAGGATCGTCGGCACGGTGCCAAGGAGCGCGGCATCGATGAGGCTGACGCTCAATAGCCCATCGCGGCCTCGAGCGCTTTCCTTGGCGCGGTTGCGCGCCATGTCGGCGGCCTTGATCAGCATGATCGCCTCGGGCAGGAAGGCCTTACCGGCATTGGTCAGGTTGACGACGCGGCTACTGCGGTCGAGCAGCACCACGTCGAGGTCTTCCTCCAATTGCGTGATGCGCCGGCTCACCTGCGGTTGCGCGATCCGGAGCTGTTCGGCGGCGAGGCCGAAATGCAGATGCTCGGCAACGACAATGAACGTGCGAAGTTGCTTGAAGTCCATCCCCTGGCTTTCCTCCCTTGCCGGCCCCAGACAACTCCCCCGGCGATTGGTTCCGCCATGGTGGCCGTTCGTCTGTTCGAACACGATCGGGCAGAGCCCGGCCCGCGGACCATAAGAGGTCGCCGCAGGCCCGCCACTCCCAATTTGATCGATGCGTCTTTTATATCGGTCCATACCTAATTTGCCAGACTCTTGTGCTAGCTTGGTCGGTGCAGAGAGTGCGACCCCCCCGGCCGGACAAAAATCAAAATGGTCGGTGGCTAGCAAACGTATTGCCTCTGCAGGAGGATGCACACGTAACGGCATACAAGCTGTGCGCTGAACATTTCTGTGTTCAGCGATAGCGAAGTTATGGACCCAGATTATACTTGGGCGTTTTTACGCAGTGCATGGCTGTGCGCCGATGATGGCCTTGAGCCGGGATATGAACTTTGAGGAGTCGTTCAATGTCTGACAGCATGCAAATCAATCGAAGAGATACACTGGCTCTTGTCCTCAGTGGCTTCGTCGCTGCCGCGCTCGGAGGGAAAGTCCTCGCGCAGGATGCCAAGGCGCTGAGCTTCTGGGCCGTGCACACTGGCACGCCCGAACTGCAGGCTGCGATGCAGACCATCATCAACCAATTCATCAAGGAAAAGGACGGGGCCTCCGTCAAGTTCGAAGCGGTCAACGGCGCGCTGGTCTATCCGAAATTCCTGACCGCCGTGCAGGGCCAGTCGATGCCTGACGTCGCCGACGGCTATTCCTATCACCCGCTACAGTTCGCCGCGCTCGACCAGATGCTGCCGCTTGATGACATCATCGCGGCGTGGAAGAGCAACGGCCTGCTCGCCCAGGTGGTCAATGAATACGCCTACAAGAAGTTCTTGTGGAAGGACCATTACTGGGCGGTTCCGTGGAACCTCGACATCCGCGCCATCTACTATCGCAAGGACCTGCTCGAGAAGGCCGGCGTCAAGCCGCCGACCAATTGGGATGAATTCCAGGCCGCCGCGATCAAGCTGAACGACCCTGCCAATGGCACCTTCGGCTTCGTGTTCCCTGCCGGCAATTTTCACATCGCCCAGCACTACTACATGATGTTCATGCTGCAGGCCGGCGGCTCGATCCTCGACAAGGACGGCAACTTGGTTTTCGGCACGACCAGCAAGGATGCCAACGTCCAGGCGCTGACCTATCTCACCGACTTTGCGCTGAAGCACAAAGTGACGCCGGAAGGCATTGCTTCCTACAATACCGACGAGCCGCACACGCTCTTCATCCAGGGTCGCGCGGCGTTCGTCACCGGAACGGGCGGGCTCATCAGCCGGCTGCTCAAGGAAGCGCCGGACATGGTGCCGAATGTGGGCGTGCTGGAAGTGCTGCAGGGGCCGAAGGCCAAGCTCGCGGCCGGTTTCTACAACCCGCTCTTCGTCTGGAAGTACAGCCCCAATGTGGAACTCGCCAAGGAGTTCGTCACCTGGCTGGTACAGCCGGGCCGGCTGCAGCCGCTCTACACGGCCTATCCCGGCAATTGCTGGCCGATCCTCAAGTCCGAATTCGACTCCGAGGTATTCAAGAAGACGCCGCTGCTGGCCGAGGTCATCCAGAAGGTGATCCCGTTTACGACGGACTTTGCCTATCCGGGCACCGGCATCCCGCAAATGGGTGCCATCGACGGCGAGAAGATGTTCGCCGCACCGGTCAACGAAGTCATCGCCGGGACCAAGACGCCCGAACAGGCCGTGCTGGATGCACACGCCAAGATGGCGAAGCTTTTCACCTAAGCGCTCCCTGAAGCAGGCGGTGCCGGACCAGCAGTTGTTCGGCACCGCACGCTGTTACCTCGTCCGTGGAACCACCGAAGATGGCCCTCACTCGCCGCGCCCGCTTTGCCTATATGCTCGTGCTGCCTTCGTTGTTGCTGCTCACGATGCTGAATTTGTTTCCGCTGGCACAGGGCACCATCGCCAGCCTGCAGCGGCAGAACATGACCCGGCCAAACCCGTACGAATTTGTGGGGTTGGCGCACTATGCCGAAGCGCTGTTTTCCGAAGGCTCGTTCTGGAGCAGCCTGCTCAAGACCTGCATCTGGACGATAGGATCGGTGTCGGGGGCCTATGTCCTGGGCCTCGCACTGGCGCTGCTGCTCAACCTCGATATTCGCGGCCGCAATCTCTTCCGGGCCTTGTTCCTCGTGCCGTGGGTCATTCCGGACGTGGTGACGGCGCTGGTGTGGAAGTGGCTCTACAACGACGAATATGGCGTCATCAATTTCCTGCTGCGCCAGCTCCACGTCATCAATTCGCCGGTGCATTGGCTGTCCGACCTCAACCTCGCCATGCCGTCGGTGATCCTGGCGCAGATCTGGAAGCTCTATCCGTTGATGACGGTGGTGCTGCTCGCCGCCCTGCAGAACGTGCCGAAGGAGTTGCACGAGGCCGCATCGCTCGACGGCGCGCGTCCCTGGCAGCGTTTCTTCTATGTCACCCTGCCGCTGATCCGGACGACGAGCGTCAGCATTACCTTGCTCACCGGCATCTGGACTTTTCAGAGCTTCGACCTAGTCTATCTGCTTACGGGCGGCGGTCCGGCGGATGCCACGCAGATCCTGCCGACCTTCATCTACCAGAAGGCGTTCTTCACTCTCGACCTCGGCTACGCATCGGCGCTGGGATTGCTGATGCTGCTGATCATTCTGGCGATCAGTTCGCTCTACCTGTTCGTTTCCCGTCCCAGCCGTGTCCAAGCGTGAGGTGCATCAAGTGAGCGAAACCGCAGTTGCTGCCACCCCGACCTTCAGCTTCTCCACCTCGCGCGTGTTCTCGAAGAACCTCACCTGGTTGCTGATCTACGTCGTGCTGCTGGCCGCCATCGCCATAGTGCTGTTCCCGGTGTTCTGGATGGTCTCGTCCTCGCTCAAGCCGGGGCCGGAGATGTTCGCCCGCAACATGACCATGTTGCCGGTGCACCTGACCTTCGAGAACTATGTGAAGGTGTGGACGGAAACCAAGTTCGCCACCTTCTTCCTCAACAGCTTCAAGGTGGCCGGCATTTCGACCGTGCTGGCGCTGATCGTGGCGATGTACGCCGCCTATGCGATGGCGCGGATCAATTTTCCGGGCAAGAACGTCTTCGGCATGGTGCTGCTGGTGACGCAGATGTTCCCGCACATCCTGTTCGTCATCCCGCTGTTCATGATCATCAAGACGCTGCACCTGTTCGACACGCACTACGCACTGATCATCGCCTATGTGGCTTATTCATTGCCGTTCAGCATCTGGATGATGAAGGGCTTCTTCGAGGCCATTCCGCTGGAGCTCGAAGATGCAGCGGCGGTGGATGGCGCCACCCCGCTGGGCACTTTTCATCGCATCATCCTGCCGTTGTCGGGGCCGGGCATCGCCGCCGTGACCATGTACAATTTCATCCGGGCCTGGAACGAGTTCCTGTTTGCCCTGGTGTTCCTGCAATCAAGCGATCTCTTCACGCTGCCCCTGGGTCTTGCGAGCTTCCAGGAAGAATACAGCTTCCGCTGGGACCTCCTGATGGCTGGGGCCAGCAGTATTTCTCTACCCGTTCTCATCGTCTTCCTGGTCATGAACAGGTTCATTGTTCAAGGACTGCTTGGCGGCGCGGTGAAGGGCTAGGGGCAAAGGTGATTTGGTAGGACCACTATCCCGCTGAACACTTCGGACTGCCTTAATTTTCGATCGACACCAAAGTCAAGGAACCTGAACTATGAAATTCGGAGCATCATCGTGGCCCTTCCAGTGGGATCCGCCGTATGAAGACACGATCAGGCGCGTCGCCGGCCTGGGCTTCAAGGCGATCGAGCTGATCGCCTGGAACAAGGAATTCCTCGCGGATGTCTATACGGCGCCCAAGATTGCCGAACTCAAGAAAGTGTTGTCGGGCGAGGGCATCGCGCTGTCGCAGTTCGTCATGAGTCCGCACGACCTGGCGAGCCCCGATGCCGCCAAGCGCAAGGAAGCGGTCGAGATGTTCCGCCGCGTGGTGGACGTCGGGGTGGCGCTGGGTTCGCCCATCATCAACAGCGTAGCCTGCTGGCCATTCGGCAATGCCCGCGCCTTTCCGCGCATCACCACCAAGCCACTGGTGCAGACATTCGCCGCGGCGTTCCCGGGGAACCTCAACTGGGACCAGAACTACAAGGACTATGTCGAGGCGCTCCACACCTGCGGCGAAATCTGCAGGGACGCCAAGGTCTGGTACTCGCTCGAGCCGCATCCGTTCTCGTACATGGCTAATGCGCTTGGCGCGCTGCGGCTGCTGGAGCACGCCGATTCCCCGGCGATCGGCATCAATTTCGATCCGAGCCACACCTTTCCGATGGGCGATTTCCCGAACGTTTCGGTTTACCAGTTGGGCAAGCACATCAAGCACGTACACGCATCGGACAATGATGGCGTGACCAACGTGCACTGGCGTCCGGGCATGGGCAAGATCGACTGGAAGCAGTTCCTGCAGGCGCTCAAGGATGTCGGCTATGACGGGGTGATCTCGATCGAACTCGAGGACGTTCCGGGTGTCAGCCGCGGCACCAATCAGGATGCGCCGGGCCTCTTCCGCAACAAGACCGCCACCGACGAGTTCGTGGCCGAGACGGTTGCGGGCGCCGATTACCTGAAGAACATCTGCAAGGAAATCGGCATTCGCGTCGAATAATCTCGGGGGGCGGCTTGCGCGAGGTTTTGCGCGGGCCGCCGACTCGGGACCCGATGACAGGCATGAAGCATGATGAAGCAGGCAATCCTCGTCGACCGGAAGAAATTCGAGCTGCGTGACGTCGCGATCCCCTCGGTCGGGGCCGACGAGGTCATGGTGAAAGTCCGCGCCTCCGGCGTTTGCGCGTCGGAACTGCACACCTGGCTCGATGGCGAGGACGTGCCGGTTCGACTGGGTCACGAGGTGGCCGGCGATGTCGTCGCCGTCGGTGCGGACGTTGCTGGCTTCAAGGTCGGTGACAGGGTGACCGGGCTCTTCAATGACGGCTTTTCCGATTATGCCGTCGAGAAGGCATGGCGGGTGCTGCCGGTCCCGCAGAACCTGCCGCTCGAAAGCGCTTTCGGCGAGCCGTTGGCCTGCGCGGTGAGCGCTGCGCGGCGCACGCAAGTCGATCTCGGCGATCGCATCGCCATTGTCGGGCTCGGCTTCATGGGGCTGCTGATGCTGCAATTGCTGCAGCTCAAGGGCCCGGCGCAGGTGCTCGGCATCGATCTGCGCGAGGAAGCGCTGCACAACGGTCAGCATTTCGGCTGCGATACCGTGATGACGCCCAGCCAGCTTGCAGCGAGCGCCGAGGCCGGGCTGGCGGATTTCGACGTCGTGGTCGAGGCCACCGGGACGCAGGAGGGGCTGACCCTTGCGAGCCGGCTGGTGCGCCAGCACGGTGTGCTGTCGATCCTGGGGTATCATCAGGGCGGGCCGCGCCAGGTGGACATGAAGCTCTGGAATTTCAAGGCGATCGAAGTGCTCAATGCCCACGAGCGGCGCCCCGAGTACCGGATGGATTGCATGAAGCGCGGGTTGGCACTCGCTATGGCGGGCAAGCTCGACCTGCAATATCTCACCACCAACACGTATCGCCTCGATCAGGTAGGGGAGGCGTTCACCGCGCTCGCCGAAAAGCCGGCCGGCTTCATCAAGGCGGTGCTCGTCGCGGCACCGGACCAAGACAACCCATTCTCGCGCGTGCCGGTTTTCTGAGTCCAGGGATCCGGACGCCGGGCAAATTTCAAGCGGAGACGATTATGACGATTAAAGACCTGATCTATGTCGGCACCTATACCGAGCCGATCCTCTTCGGCACCGGGCAGTTGCTGCAGGGCAAGGGCAAGGGCATCTATAGCTACAAGTTCGATCCGGCGAGGCATTCGTTGACGCTGCACGGCATCACCGAGAACGTGCGCAACCCGTCCTATCTCGCCTTCGATGCACCGCGGAAGTTCCTTTACGCCGTGAACGAATACAAGGAGTTCGAGGGCAAGCCGAGCGGTGGCGTCAGCGCTTTCCGCATCGACCAGGATAGCGGCGCGCTGACCTACCTCAACACCAAGCCGAGCCATGGCACCGATCCCTGCCATCTGATCGTCGACAAGTCCGGCAAGTACGTGCTGATCGCCAACTTCGCCAGCGGCAGCGTCTGTGTGTTGCCGATCCAGCAGGATGGGTCGCTCGGCGATGAAACCGATTTCATCCAGCACCAGGGTTCGAGCATCGACCCGCGGCGCCAGACCAGCCCGCATGCCCATGCCGTCGAACTCGATCAATCGGGCAAATACGTGTTCGTGCCTGATCTCGGCATGTAGAAGGTGGTGATCTACAAGTTCGATACCGAACGCGGCAAGCTCACGCCAAATGAGGCCATGCCTTGGGTGAAGACCGCGCCTGGCGCCGGTCCGCGCCAGCTGGTCATGCATCCGGGCGGTAAATTCGCCTACCTCATCAACGAGCTCAACTCGACGATGACGGGGTTTGCCTACGATGCCGGAACCGGCGCGCTGACAGAGTTGCAGACCCTCTCGACGCTGCCGGTCGGTGGTTTCGATGGGGTCACGTCCTGCGCAGAGGTGCAGATCACGCCGTCGGGCAAGTTCCTCTACGGCTCGAACCGGGGCCACAACAGCATCGTCATCTACGCCATCGACCAGTCGAAGGGCAAAATGACCCTCGTCGGCCACGAGGGTACGCAGGGACGCATCCCGCGCAACTTCGAGGTATCGCCGACCGGCGAGTATCTGATCGTGGCCAATCAGGACACCGACAACCTGGTGATGTTCAAGATCGACCCGTCGTCCGGAAAGCTCACCGCTACCGGCGCGGCGGCCGATACGGGCACGCCGATCTGCGTCCGGTTCACCTGACGGACCCGATAGTCATGCACCACGCACCATCCTCGCCGTCACTGCGAGCACCCAATCGAAGCCAGGAAACAAAGCAATGTCGTCAGTAGAAATTCGCGGTGCGGAGAAGTCTTTCGGCAGCGTCAAGGTGATCCATGGGCTCGACCTGGCGATCGAGGATGGTGCGTTCGTCGCGCTTGTCGGGCCATCGGGCTGCGGCAAGTCGACCCTGCTGCGCATGCTGGCGGGGCTTGAGGAGATGACGCGCGGGGACATCCTGATCGGGGACAAGGTGGTCACCAACCTCAATCCGCGCGAGCGCAACATCGCGATGGTGTTCCAGTCCTACGCGCTTTATCCGCATATGACGGTGGCCGAGAACATGAGCTTCAACTTGAAGCTGTCGCACAAGCCCAGGCAGGAAATAAAGACGCGGGTGGAAGAGGCGGCGCGCATGCTCGACCTTACCGATCTGCTGCAGCGGCGGCCGGCGCAGCTTTCGGGCGGACAGCGGCAGCGCGTTGCGATGGGCCGGGCCGTGGTGCGCAATCCCAACGTATTCCTCTTCGACGAACCGCTCTCCAACCTTGATGCCAAGCTCCGCGTGCAGATGCGCGCCGAGATCAAGATCTTGCACCAGCGGCTCGGCACCACCGCGATCTACGTGACGCACGACCAGATCGAGGCGATGACGCTGGCCGATCGGATCGTCGTGCTCAACCGAGGCCGCATCGAGCAGGCCGGGAGCCCGCTGGAGCTTTACCGGACCCCGCAGAACCTCTTCGTTGCGGGCTTCATCGGTTCGCCGGCGATGAATTTTGTCGGGGCGCAGGTGCGCTCGGGCACCACTGGCCCGGAGGCGATGTTTTCGGATGGCAGCACTGTCAGGCTGGCGCAAAAAACCAGGGTCAGCGATGGCCAGCAGGTGATCATCGGGCTGCGGCCGGAGAACCTGGCCTGGCACGGTACCGGCTCGCCGCTGCGCGGCACGACCCGGCTGGTCGAGCCGACCGGCGCACAGACGCACGTGATGTTCACTGTCGCCGGCCAGGACATTACGGCCGTCATCGACGGGGCGATCGAGGTCTCGCCGGGCGAGGAATTCGAGGTCGCCATCGCGCCCGAACTGGTGCATGTCTTCGACCGGGAGACCGAGCAGCGCCTCAACTGACGCACTCGGAGGAGGCGACGATGAAGAGTTTGGATCCGAGCGAACACCGGCTGCTGCGGGCAGCCATCGACTGCATCATACCCGCCGACCAAGACCCGGGCGCTACCGATCTCGATGTCGATGAATACATACTGGGCCAGCTTGCCGGCGACGTTTCGGGGCAGGCCGAAACCATCATGAGCGGGCTTTGCGCGCTCGATGCCGAAGCGGTCGCGCGGAACGGCGCCCCGTTTGCGGCTCTTGGCGTCGATGATCAAACCGCATTGCTTCGGGAGACCGAGCATCAGCCCTGGTTCCAGCTATTGGTGGAACTGACGGCGGAGGGATTTTATGCCGATCCGGGAAATGGCGGCAATCGCGGGGCCTATTCCTGGCGGATGATTGGCTACCAGCACCGCCTGCCCGATGGGCCAAGTGCGACGACAAGGCGGGTGCGGTCATGAGCGCTGATTACGATTGCATCGTCGCCGGCGCGGGCGCGGCCGGCACTATTATCGCGGCGCTGCTCGCCGAATCCGGCAAGCGCGTGCTGCTGCTCGAACGCGGCCGCCGGCAGGACTACGCCACCGACGGCCGGCGCGATCACCTGCGCAACCAGCGCTTCTCACAATACGGGCACAATGCCGGCCCGGATATCGATGGCAATCCGCGCGTCTTCGTCGATGCTGCCGGGCACGAAATGACGGTACGGCCGCACGAGCCGGGCTACAACAACAATGCCGCCGTGGTTGGCGGCGGCACGCTGGTCTATGGCGGCCTTGCCTGGCGCTTCCTGCCGGACGATTTCCGCATGGCGACGCGCT
>JAQGKB010000321.1 GCA_028290345.1 Hyphomicrobiales bacterium
CCTGGCAACGCCGTGACATGCCGGAAAGCGGCTTCTTACGGCACTGGGTCAAAAAACCCGGAGGTTAGGGCGAGGCAGGTCTCACCAATCCACTACCAAACTCGAGGCTCGCCTCGCCCAAACCCCGCGTCACCGCCCGGCCAAAGGCCGCGCGGCGCTTCAGCGTGTCGAATAGCGTAAAACCCTCAGCCTTCCGCCAGCACCTGCTCGCGGGCCACGGGGACCAACTCGGCCATCTTGCGGCGAATCGCGGCCTCGTCGACGGCGACGCCCTTGGCCTTCAAATCGGCGCTGATCTTGCGGAACACGTCCTCGTCGCCGGCTTCCACGAAATCCGAGGCGATGACTTCCTCGGCATAGGCCTGCCGGCCCGCGAGTTCGGTCAGCCCCATGAGTTCGGCGGCCCAGAAGCCGAGCAGCTTGTTGCGGCGCACTTCGGCCTTGAACCGCAGTTCCGCATCATGGGCAAACCGGGCTTCCTCACCTTTTTCGCGATCTTGAAAGGTCGTCATATCGGTCTCCCCGGGTTGCAAATCTTGCGTGCTGCACAAATGGCACCTATGTATTGGAAATAGGGGGTTTTGGCCTCCAAATCAACGCCGCCGGAAATCAGAGGGCGCCCTCGCAGACCGGCATTTTATTCAGGCAAAGCCGCGGCCATGATCGGCCGGAATTCTGTCCTGCTTTACCCAAGGGCGCGAAAGGGCTTGCATATGGCCTCGGTTCTGGCGCATGAAGCGCCCAGCTTAACCTCACCCCTTCATGATCAAACGGCAGAGATCATATGACCCGTCGGCGCAGAATCTATGAGGGCAAGGCCAAGATTCTTTATGAAGGCCCCGAGCCCGGCACGCTTGTCCAGTATTTCAAGGACGACGCTACGGCCGGCAACGGCGCCAAGCACGAAGTAATCGACGGCAAGGGCGTACTCAACAACCGAATCTCGGAGTACGTCTTCACCAAGCTCAACGGCCTCGGCATCCCGACTCACTTCCTCCGCCGCATCAACATGCGCGAGCAGCTGATCAAGGAAGTCGAGATCATCCCCATCGAAATCGTGGTGCGCAACGTCGCCGCCGGTTCGCTGGTGAAGCGCCTCGGCCTCGAGCAGGGCACGCAACTCCCCCGCTCGATTATCGAGTTCTATTACAAGGACGACGCGCTAGGCGATCCGATGGTCTCGGAAGAGCACATCACTGCCTTTGGCTGGGCCACCCCGCCCGAGCTCGATGACATCATGTCGCTCGCCGTGCGCGTCAACGATTTCCTCACCGGCCTCTTCATGGGCGTCGGCATCCAGCTCGTCGATTTCAAGATCGAATGCGGCCGGCTTTACGAGAACGACATGATGCGTATCGTGTTGGCGGATGAGATCTCCCCGGACAATTGCCGTCTCTGGGACATCAAGACCCGCAACAAGCTCGACAAGGACCGCTTCCGCGAGGATCTTGGCGGCCTGGTCGATGCATACCGCGAAGTGGCCCAGCGCCTCGGCATCCTGGTCGAGACTGACAATGCGCTGACCACCGGCCCGCGGCTGGTTCAGTAACCAGCCGCCTTCCGTCTCACTGCTTGCATAAGGTTCGTCTCCCATGAAGGCGCGCGTCACCGTCACCCTCAAATCCGGCGTTCTTGACCCGCAGGGCCAGGCCATCGGCGGGTCGCTGAAGAGCCTGGGCTTTGACGGGGTCGGCGCCGTCCGCCAGGGCAAGATCTTCGACATCGAGCTCGATGAAACCGATTTGTCACAGGCACGTTCCAAGCTGACTGCAATGTGCGAAAAGCTCTTGGCGAACACCGTCATTGAAAACTACACGATCGAAACATCGCATTAATACATTTTGAATTAAATGCGGCACGCCGCATGTGCGCTGGATCTGAGTTTCGATGATCAAGAACCTTACCCTCTCTGCCCTGTTTGTCCTCAGCCTTGGCCTGATGTTCGCGGCCTACGCCTCGGTTCCCGTCTGAGCCGGGCACCCCGCTCGCTAAATCTTTAAATATTAAGCAAACGCTTTAATCGTAATGCGCGGAAATCCGCCGCCTTGCGAGAAGTTGAGCTATGACAAACGCAGTCTTCCAACCTGGAGTGTGCGGCATGTCAGGTCAGCCGGATCGTTTGCAATGGGTCGATAGCGCCAAGGGGATTTCCATCATCCTCGTGGTGATGATGTATTCCGTGTTCAACGTCGGGCAGGATGCCGACGGCGTGGGGATATTCCACTACGTCATCGGCTTTGCGACCCCGTTCCGGATGCCGGAATTCTTCCTTATCTCCGGCCTGTTCCTCAATCAGGTGATCGGCCGCACCTGGCGCGCCTTTGCCGACCGCCGCGTCGTGCACTACTTCTATTTCTACGCCCTCTGGGCGGTGATCCATTTGGTGCTTAAGATCGCGCTCGGCAGCGGCCAGCCCATCGAAGCCCTGCGAGAAATCGCCTGGGCCACCATAGAGCCCTATGGCGTATTGTGGTTCATCTACCTGCTGGCCGTGTTCAGCGCCACCACCAAGCTGCTCTATGAATTGAAGGCACCGCATTGGGCCGTGCTCGCTGTCGGCGCGGCGCTGCAGATCGGCAACGTTACGGCCGGCGGGTACCTGGTCGAGCAGTTCTGCCACTACTTTGTGTTCTTCTACGCTGGCTACGTCTTCGCCCCAAAAATCTTCAAGCTCATCGAATGGGTGATGGACCATGCAGCACTGGCGACACTCGGCTTGCTCGCATGGGCCGCAATCGAAGTCGCGCTGGTGTTCTCGCCGGGCTATGCCGTGCTTCCCGACCGCGTCGATATGGGCCTTGCCGCCCTGCCCGGTCTACGCCTGGCGCTGGCGCTGATCGGCTCGGTCGCCCTCTGCGTCACCGCAGCGCTGCTCGGCAAACTGCCGTTCATGGATTGGCTGCGCTGGCTCGGCGCCCGCTCCTTGATCGTCTACCTGATCTTCGTGCTGCCGATGTCGTTCACCCGGGTGATCTTGATCAAGCTCCACTTCACCCAGAACGTCTCGGTCACCAGCTTCGTCGTCATGGCGATCGCCATCGGCTTCTCGCTCGGCCTTTACGGGCTGGTGCAATGGACCGGCCGCGGCAAGTTCCTGTTCGAGCGTCCGGCCTGGGCCCACATCCCCGGCACCAAGGGCAGCCGGCAGGCGCAAAGCACCGCGAACGCGGTTCCGGCCGAATAGTCCGGAGTTCTGCAAGGGGCGGGAAATTCACTCCCGCCTCTTGCCTTTTGCACCCATTGTGACCAAAAGACCCTCGCATCCCACTTTCCGCGAGGCCTGCCCGATGAAATCCGCTGTCATCGTGTTTCCCGGCTCCAACCGCGACCACGACATGATCGTGGCGCTCACCAAATTGTCCGGCCAGGCACCCGAAATCGTCTGGCATAAGGACACGGCGATTCCCGACGTCGACCTCGTGGTCATTCCGGGCGGCTTCTCCTACGGCGACTATCTCCGCGCCGGCGCCATCGCCGCCCGCTCGCCGATCATGGATGCCGTACGCGACCACGCCGCGAAAGGTGGATACGTGCTCGGCGTCTGCAACGGTTTTCAGATCCTCACCGAAGCCGGACTGCTCCCAGGCGTCCTGATGCGCAACGCCTCGCTGAAGTTCGTCTGCCGTGAAGTGAAACTCGAAGTCATCAACAACCAGACACCCTTCACCAGCGGCTATGAGGCCGGACAGATCATCCGCTGCCCTGTCGCCCACCATGACGGCAATTATTTCACCGACGCCGAAACCCTCAAATCCATCGAGGACAATGGCCAGGTCGCGTTCCGCTACGCCGAGGGCACCAATATCAACGGCTCGCTCAACGACATTGCCGGCGTGTTCAATGCCGAAAAGAACGTCCTCGGCCTGATGCCGCACCCGGAAAACCTGATCGAATCGGCGCATGGCGGCGTCGATGGACAGGGGCTGTTCAATGGGCTGCTCAAAGCGGTAGCATAAGCCAGTACCACACGCTGGGAGTCGTAATGAGCCTGCGCCGAGGAGTAAGCATTCTGGGCTTGCTGCTCGGTCTTGCGGGGCTCGTATTGCAGTTCTCGATCTCGATCCCGGCGTTCATCAATGCCGGCCTCTCCGCGCCGGGCGCGATCGTCAAGTACTTCAGCTACTTCACCATCCTCACCAACATCATGCTGGTGCTGATCTATCTGTCCGATCTGGTTCGGGCGGCATGGCTCGGCTGGTTCCGCTCCCCGGTCACCCGCGGCATGATGGCAGGCGCCATCACGCTGGTGCTGCTGTTCTACCATTTCGTATTGGCGCCGCTCTGGCACCCAGAAGGCCTGTTCCTGGTCTGCGACGTGACGCTGCACTACCTGACGCCAAGCCTCTATGTCGCTTGGTGGCTGTTCCTGACGCCGCACGGCGGCCTGGGCTGGCGTAACATCCCGGCCATGCTGCTCCCACCGCTGCTCTATCTTATCTACGTCATGGCGCGCGGCGCTATAGTCGCCGACTATCCCTATCCGATCCTTGAGGCCAACACCCTTGGTTACGCACAAGTGGCGCTGAACTGCCTCGGCGTCCTGGTCGGCCTCACCCTGCTCTACCTCATCACCGTCGGCCTCGACAGGCTGCTCGGACGCACAAGGCCCGCCATCGTCGACAACTGAGGTCCCCCATGCTGCTGCGCAAGATCATTCCCGCTTTGGCGATCATCATCGGCCTTGTTGGACTTGCGCTGAATTTCTACGCTATCGTCGGCAGGCTCACGGTGGTTTCGGCAACCAACCCCGTCGCCCGCTCCTACCTCGAGGCGCTGGTCTACTACTGGACCTTCCTGACGCATCTCTCCAATCTTGGGCTGTTGCTCGTCTATTTGTCCGAGCTTACCGACTGGCGCTGGCTCGGCTGGTTCCGCAGTCCGGTAACGCGTGGCGGGTTGGCGGGCCTGATCGCGCTGGTGGGACTGTTCTTCCATTTCATTCTTGCGCCGACCTATCATTTCGAGGGCGCAATGGCGATTGCCAACGTGCTGCTGCACTATGTGGCGCCGGTGACCTACCTTGTGTCGTGGGCTGTGTTCACCGACCATGGCCGCCTGCGCATCATCCACATTCCGATGATGCTTGCGCCACCGCTGCTCTACCTGGCCTGGATCATGCTGCGTGGCGCGTTCGTGCATGAGTACCCATATGGGATCATCGACGTGACGCGGTTCGGCTACGGACAAGTCGCGATCAACGCCCTCTCGGTGTTCATCGGCCTTGCAATTTTGTGCGGCCTCGTCGTTATAGCCGACAAACTGCTCGCGCGCGCTCCCGGGCTTCAGCCAATCAGGAACCGGACTTGATGACCTTCCAGAACGACATCGCCATCACCCCCAAGCTTGTTGCCGATCACGGCCTGAAACCCGACGAATTCGACAAGATCGTCGCCCTCATCGGCCGGCAGCCGACCTATACGGAACTGGGGATCTTCTCGGCGATGTGGAACGAGCACTGCTCGTACAAATCCTCCAAGAAATGGCTGCGCACCCTGCCGACCACCGGCCCACGCGTCATCCAGGGCCCAGGCGAGAACGCGGGCGTGGTGGATATCGGCGATGGGCAGGCGATCATCTTCAAGATGGAAAGCCACAACCACCCCTCCTACATCGAGCCCTACCAGGGCGCGGCGACCGGCGTCGGCGGCATCCTGCGCGACGTCTTCACCATGGGCGCCCGCCCCGTGGCCGCGATGAACGCTCTGCGCTTCGGCGACCCCGAGCATGAAAAGACCCGCCACCTCGTCTCGGGCGTGGTTGCCGGCGTGGGCGGATACGGCAACGCCTTCGGCGTACCCACGGTGGGCGGCGAAGTGGAATTCGATGCCCGCTACAACGGCAACAACCTCGTCAACGCCTTTGCCGCCGGCCTGGCCGACACCGACAAGATTTTCTACTCGAAGGCCGAGGGCGTCGGCTTGCCGGTGGTTTACCTCGGCGCCAAGACGGGCCGCGACGGCGTCGGCGGCGCCACCATGGCCTCGGCCGAATTCGGCGACGACATCGAGCAGAAGCGCCCGACCGTGCAGGTCGGCGACCCCTTCACCGAAAAGCGCCTGCTCGAGGCCTGCCTCGAACTGATGCAGACCGGCGCCGTGATTGCCATCCAGGACATGGGTGCGGCCGGCCTCACCTGCTCCGCCGTCGAGATGGGCGCCAAGGGCGACCTCGGCATCGAGCTCAACCTTGACATGGTGCCGGTGCGCGAAACCGCGATGACCCCTTACGAGATGATGCTCAGCGAAAGCCAGGAGCGCATGCTCATGGTGCTGCATCCCGAAAAGGAAGCCGCCGCCAGCGCCTTGTTCGAGAAATGGGAACTCGACTTCGCCACCGTCGGCCACACCACCGACGATCTGCGCTTCCGCGTCATGTGGCAGGGCCAGGAAGTGGCCAATCTGCCGATCAAGGA
>JAQGKB010000349.1 GCA_028290345.1 Hyphomicrobiales bacterium
AGTTTTATCAAGCGCATGAAAATGTACCGGCTGCGCGCCGAAATGGCTATCGAGGATCTTCGCGAGAGCCACAGGCTCGGCTGGAGTCCGGAACCGGTTTCGGATGGCATTGCACATGCCGATGCCCGCGCGTCGGGGCTCGGTTTTCGCGTGATTGCCGATGTCGGCTCCGCTGCCGGTTGGGTGGCTGACGCGGGCGCGTATGGCGGCGCCCGCATCGCCCATGCGATTGCCGAACTCGGACCGGATTTTGCCGTCGACACGACATTCCCGCACGATATCGGCATGGATTTGTTGAACGGAGTCGACTTCAAAAAGGGCTGTTTCATCGGTCAGGAAGTGGTTTCGCGCATGCAGCACCGCGGCACGGCACGACGGCGGCCGGTGCTGGTCTCGGGTATCGAGGCCGCAGCGACTGGCGCGGTGACATTGGGCGAGCGGGAATTGGGTGCTCTCGGCGCCGTGCTTGACGGACAGTCGGTCGCCGTCCTGCGGCTCGACCGCATTGCGGATCCGGCGGCGGTGACGGTAGCCGGCAAGCCGGTGACGCTCGCCCTCCCCTCCTGGGCCAGCTACAGCTTTGGCGAATCGGTGCCCGCCGATTAGGGTGGCGGCATCGATCGAGTGGGGGTGAGATGGCGCGTGCAAAAGACCGGGCCTGGCAGCGCATGCTTTCGGGACGGCGGCTCGATATCCTCGATCCCTCGCCGCTCGATGTCGAGCTTTCCGACATCGCGCACGGGCTGGCACGCGTCGCCCGCTGGAACGGGCAGACGCAGGGCGACTATCCGTTTTCAGTCGCGCAGCATTCGGTACTGGTGCTGGAAATCTTCCGCGCCATCTGCCCCGGCGCAACCGAACGCGACGCGCTTTACGCCCTGCTGCACGACGCGCCCGAATACGTGATGGGCGACATCATTTCGCCGTTCAAGACGGTGATGGGCGGCAACTACAAGGACGTGGAAAACCGGCTGCTCGGCGCCATCCACATTCGCTTTGCGCTGCCCGCCACTCCGGCGCCAGCGCTCACCCGGCAGATCAAGCGTGCCGATAAGCAAGCCGCTTTTTTCGAGGCGGTGCACCTGGCCGGATTCGAATCGGCGGAGGCGCTGCGCCTCTTCGGTGAACCGAGCTTTCCAGCCTTCGACGTCGATGGTTTTGACCTGCTGATCCGCCCCTGGCCGACCCGCGAAGCGCACGATCGGTTCGTCGCGGCGTTCGAAGCGATCATGGCGACGATTCGGGAGTAGGCGGGCCTCTCCCACCAAGGCAAGCGGCAACCCGACCCCTGCCCTGCAATTCCCCATTTGTGCAAATTAAGGTTAGCAAAGCTTTACCTTTGACCGTCCGCTTCGCCATGGTTGATAAAGTGTTAATACTTTAAGACATTGGCACGGAGGACGTCATGCTGCTTCCTACTCGGCAGATCATTTTGGGTATCGTCGTCGGCGCGACGACCGCAACTGCTCTTTCCTTCTTCAGTCCGGGAGTGAATGCAAAGGCAGTAGTCGACCAGCTGCTGCCGCATACGTTCGACACAACCAAGCTCGTGAAGTTCGATGACAAGGTCTACGCGATGGCGCTGGAGGACAGTGTCTCGACGAGGCCGCTGGGCGTCACCACCGTGCGCAAGATCGGCATGGGCGAGACCAACTTCGTCAACATCACCACTACCACGACCGGCACCTATTCGAGCGAGGCGATATTCTCGCCGCATGTGCGCTACCCCGGCATCATCGTGAAGCGGCTGAAGCCTTTTGCGCGCTACTGGGTGGGCGCTCTTTCGGGCTGGTCGCGTGGCGGCTGGGCTGCGCTGCCACCGCTGCCGGATGCCCATTCGCTCGTGATCATCGGCTCGCCAAACATCCGGCAGGGCGCGCCCGGGCCGCTCGGCACCTGCGTCATCAGGAGCGCCAGCGATATTTGCCTATGAGGATAGCGCTGCTGCCGCGCCGTTGAAGCGGTAGAAGATGTGCTGCCCGATCTTGGTAATCCTGTGCAGGCGCGGGGCCCAATCGGGATAGACGTAGGCGGCGTGATAGTGCGTCGCGTTGGCGACCTCGGTCAGGTAGAGATCGCCGTTGGAGACCTGCTTGGCGATATCCTCCGCCTGTTTCCAGGATTTTGGATCGTCGACGGTTTCGGGGATGCCGTCGCAGGCGAACGAGAACTGGCAGGCATTGCGCATGTTCTGGTTCTGGTAAACCACGCCGCAGATGGTCTTGGGGTAGAGCCGGTGATGCAGCCGGTTCATCACGACCTGGGCCACTGCGGCCTGGCCGCGGTAGCTCTCGCCGCGAGCCTCGAAATACACCGCCGTGGCAAGGCACCAGAGGTCCTTTTGCGAGAATTTGCTGGCTTTTGCGGTGTCGTCAAAGACCGTCGCCGGCGCATTGGCGCGGGCATAGGCCAATTGGGTCGAGGCGGCGAGCGGGGTCGGAATTCTGGGATCGGCGCCGACAGATTTGTCGATGGCGCTCAACGCCGGTGAGTCCGGGGGCGGCGCTACCGGAGCGGTGGGATCGATGGAAGCGAGCTTCACCTCCGGCGCTCCGGGCTTGACCGGCGTCTG
Organism: Hyphomicrobiales bacterium; assembly: GCA_028290345.1. Lineage (GTDB taxonomy): Bacteria > Pseudomonadota > Alphaproteobacteria > Rhizobiales > Devosiaceae > JAQGKB01. Next base: position 2,573 of record JAQGKB010000349.1, read on the forward strand.
CGGTACCACCGCATCGGCGACCATGGTCTGCGAACCGCCGTTCGGCAGGCCCGCCGCAATGCGGGCTTCGGCCAGCAGGGTACGCGCCTTGTCGAAACTGCGGGTCATGCCCATCACGTCGACGCCAAGCCTGGCGCGATCCTGCTTTTCAAGGCGATTGGCCCCGGTAAAGGCCGCCGCCTGGAATATGTGATCCACCGACCCGGTGATGATCGCATTCTTACCGGAAAAGCTGAGTTTCGCCTGCGCGACCTGTTTGGCCGCCGCCGGCTTGGGGGCCACGGGGCCGACAATACCGTATCCCGGACCTGCGGCGCCACTAGTGAGTGCGCCGTAACTCAAGACAGAAAGCACTGCCCCTGCCACGATCTTGGCCAGCAGAAAACTCGGGCGAGCCCTATGGGCTGCAGCTGGCCATGTGCGGTGGGAACTCAAACGCTTTACTACTCACGCAAACGCAACACAGGAACACGCGCCGGCAACCAATAAAATGCCGACGGCTTCCATGATGGGTCATTAGGGTTAGCGGCAGGTAAATAGAGGCTTTCGGGCGCTGTGAAGGGCACACCGTGGTTAACGGCGGCGGATTTGCGGCGCCGATGTGGGGCAATTCAGCAACGGTCAGAAGGAAATAGCAGCAGGTTATGCAGCCGCTTGCGCCAGCGCCAGCCTGGCTACAGGTACCCGGTAGGGCGAGCAACTGACATAGTCGATGCCCAGCGAAGCGAAGAAATCAAGCGAGGCGGGATCGCCCGCGTGCTCGCCGCAGATGCCGATTTTCAGTTTTGGATTGGCCGCCTTGCCGCGCTGGATGGCGATGCTGATCAGTTCGCCCACGCCGCGCTGATCCAGCGTCACGAACGGATCGGCATCATAAAGGCCCTTGCGCTGGTAGGCGGCAAGGAACGCCGGCGCGTCGTCGCGCGAGATGCCGAACGTGGTCTGCGTCAGATCATTGGTGCCGAAGGAAAAGAAATCCACCGTGTGGGCGATCTCGCCGGCGCGGAGGGCGGCGCGCGGCAATTCGATCATGGTGCCGAAGGAGAAGCGTTCGCGTGCGGCCTGCGGCAGATCGGCCCGGTCGACAATCGCCATCACCCGATCGCGGATCCAGGTGACTTCGCTGGCCGTCGAGACGAACGGCACCATCACCTCCAGCGTCACCGGCTCAGCCTGATGCTCGGACGCGGCGCGAACCCCCGCCATCAGGGCCTGCATCTGCATTTCCAGGATTTCCGGATAGGTGATGGCCAGCCGCACGCCGCGATGCCCGAGCATGGGGTTGACTTCGCCCAGCCGGTCCAGCCGCAGCCGCAGGGCGCGCACGTCCAGCCCCAACGAGCGGGCAGTCTCGTCAATATCCTCGTCGGTGCGCGGCAGGAATTCGTGCAGCGGGGGATCGAAGAGCCGCACCGTTACCGGTCGACCCTGCATGGCGTTGAAGATCGCCGAATAGTCGCCGGTCTGGAAATCAACCAGACCCGTCAGTGCCTTGGCGCGATCGTCCTCGTCCTCGGAGAGGATCATCCGGCGCAGCGCCACCATGCGCTCGGGCGAGAAAAACATGTGCTCTGAGCGCGCGAGCCCAATGCCCTCGGCACCAAAGCTCAGCGCGGTGCGGGCCGCCTCGATGGTTTCGGCATTGGTGCGCACCTCGATCTTGCGGCTGGCATCCGACCAATCCATCAGCTTGCCCAATGCACCGCCGATATGGGGCTGGCTGAGCGGAAGTGCGCCGGCGTAGACGTTGCCATCGCTGCCATCGATGGTCAGCCGGTCGCCGAAGCGGAATTCCTTGGCGCCGATCATGCAGCTCATTTCGGCAAGGTTGACCTGCAGCGCGCGAAGCGCCGCGACGCACGGCTTTCCAGTGATGCGCGCCACCACCGCCGCGTGGCTGGTCATGCCGCCGCGGGCGGTCAGGATGCCGGTAGCCGCCTTCATGCCCTCGATATCGGTGGGGCCGGTTTCGGTGACCACCAGGATGCAGTGCCGGCCGCGGGCCCGCATCCGCGCTGCGTCCTCCGGGGTGAACACCACGACACCGCTTGCGGCGCCCGGCGAGACGCCGAGGCCGCTGGCGAGCGGCTTTGCCTTGTGATCGGATTTGAGCCGGGGATGCAGCAATTGCGGCAAACGCGACGGGCTGATGCTGGCGACGGCCTGCTGCGCCGTCCACATCTTGCGCTCCACCCGATCCACCGCCGCTTCGAGCTCGGCGGGCGCGCCGATCTGGATAGGGCGCGCCGAAACCAATAGCGCTACCCCGTCCTGCACCGAAGCGAGGCAGGCCATATGTTGCCCGGAGGCATTGTCGAGCGCCTGCACCAACGCATTGGCGTTG
>JAQGKB010000288.1 GCA_028290345.1 Hyphomicrobiales bacterium
GAACCGGCGCCACCGCACTCTTTGACTCATGGCAAAGACACTAGTCGAGCTTTTTCTCTTCGGGTCTGCATGCTTTGTCAGGATTCGCGGCATATGGTACTGCAAACGGACTCGTATTCGCGAAAGCACGTCGATGACTATCAGCAGCAAGCGGGCGGGTGGCATTATTCGCCGCCGCGAACACGGTGTCTTGTCCCGCCTCCGCCGGGCCGTTGCGCGAACGGCATTGCTGAGCGTCGCCGTGCTTGCCCTTGCCGGATGCGCCGGCGTGGTGCGCCGCGATGCGGTGCCCGCCCAATTGACCAATGTCGCGGAAGTCCCCGGCGCCGGGCCCATTCGTTTCTGGGGCGATGAAGCCACGCCAAGCCTGGAAAAGCTGGCCGCGAGCACCCGTTTTTTCAGCCAGCGCCAACCTCGCAACGTAAATTCGCTGACCCTATCCGGCGGTGGCGCCAACGGCGCCTATGGCGTTGGGTATCTCCTCGGGTGGACGGCGCGCGGCGACCGCCCCAAGTTCGACATCGTCACCGGCATCAGCGTCGGTGCCCTGATCGCGCCGATGGCGTTCTTGGGCACGACTTATGATGCGCGGCTCAAGGCGGTGTTCATGAACCTGGCACAGAGCCGCGCCCCCGGCCCAGGCGTTCTCGCCGGCATCTTCGGCGCGCCGGCGGTGGCCAGCAACAGGCCGCTAAAGGTCGCAATTGCGGACCTGATCGACCAGCAGGCGCTCGATGCCATCGCCCGCGAATATGGCCGCGGCCGCCTGCTCCTGGTCGGCACGACCAATCTCGATGCCGAGCGCCCGGTCGTCTGGAACATCGGCGCCATCGCTGCGAGCGACAATCCCGACAGGCTGGAACTGGTGCGCTCGATCCTGCTCGCCTCGGCGGCGATTCCAGGCGTTTATCCGCCGGTGCTGATCAATGTCGTGGCGAATGGCACCCGCTATAGCGAGTTGCATGTCGATGGCGGCGTGACCCAGGAAGTGATCCTCGTCCCGGAAGGCGCGAGCATCCCCAAGGCGCGCTCCGGCAGCAAGCAAAACCTTTACCTGATCTACAACGGCGTGGTGCAGCCGGAGTGGAGCGCGGTCAACCCGACGGCGCTTTCACTGGTGGCGCGGTCCATTCCCACGCTGATCAAATATCTTGGCCGCCAGGATATCGCCGCCCTCGCCAGCAAGGCGAAAGCGAGCGGCGTAGGCTTCCACCTGATCACCATCCCGCCAAGCTTCAAGACCACCATCGATATCCTGCCCGACCCCAAATATCTCGATCAGCTCTTTGCCGTCGGCCTGGCAGCTGGCCAAGCCGGGGAATAGTCAGCCGACAACCGTCCGCTCGGCGGCGCCCGCCTTGGCCGTCTGCGGCGTCGGCTGGGTTTCGCCAAGCGGGCGCAAATTCCGCAGCGTGGTCACTGCCAGCAAACCCACGCAGAGCAGGATGCCGGCACAGATACCCGCGGCCACATGCATGCCGCTGAGAAACGCCTGCTGCGCCGCGCTGAGTAATGCCGCTCCCATCTCTGCCGGCAGGCTCGCCGCGGCCGCCGCGGCGCCCGCCAGGCTATCGCGCGCCCCGCTCGCCGCCCCATCCGGAATGCCGGCCGGCAGCGTGCCGCCGATCTGGGTGCGATAGATCGCCGTAACGATACTGCCCAGAATGGCAATACCCAGCGCAAAGCCGAATTCGGAACTGGTTTCCGACAGCGCCGCCGCCGAGCCGGCTTTTTCCGGCACGACCGAACTCACGACGATGCCGCTCCCCAGCGTCACCATCGGCGCGCAGCCGCTGTTGAAGAGAATGAAGCCGATGACGATGAACGGCAGGCCCGAGCCGGCCGTCCCCTGCGTCATCAGCAGCGCGCCGATTGTCGAAACCACAAGCCCGCCAGCGATCAGCGGCGCCGGACGCACCTTTTTCGCAACCACCGGGCTCAGCATCAGGCTGATGGCCATCGCCACCACGCCCGGGAGCGTCCAGAGGCCGGCATGCAGCGGGGAAAGTCCGAGAACCAGTTGCATGTACTGGCTCATGAACAGCATGACGGCGCCAGTGGAGGTAATCCCGAACATCGCAATCACCGCCGTGGTGAAGGCGCGATTGCCGAACAGCCGCAGGTCGAACAACGGATCGTCGAGGCTGCGCTGCCGCAACACGAACGCCGCGCCGACGGTAATCCCGACGAGGATGAAGAGCACCGGAACCGTCTGCATGCCGCTCTTGGCGATTTCCTTGAGGCCATAGATCACCGGCAGGATGGTGCAGAGCGACAGCACGACGCTGATCAGGTCGATCCGGCCGGCATTCGGATCGCGATATTCCGGCAGCAGGAACGGCGCGGTCGCCAACAGCAACAGCATCACCGGCACGCCGAGCAGGAACACCGAGCCCCACCAGAAATTCTCCAGCATGGCCCCGCCCACCAGTGGTCCCACGATCATCCCGGCCATGAAGCACACCATCCAGATCGAGATAGCAAAGCCACGCTGGGCCGGATCGCGGAACATGTTGGTGATCAGCGCCAGGATCGAGGGCGAAATCGTCGCCCCGGCGATGCCGAGCAGCGCCCGCGAAAGGATCAGCGTTGTTGCCGTCGGCGAAAATGCGGCAAGGATCGAGGCAGCGCCAAACCCGGCGCCGCCGATCATCAACAGCTTGCGCC
>JAQGKB010000021.1 GCA_028290345.1 Hyphomicrobiales bacterium
GCGCTAGGATTCGAACCTAGGAATGCCGGTACCAAAAACCGGTGCCTTACCACTTGGCGACGCCCCAACGCGCGGGTTCCTACACGGTTTGATCGGGGTGTGCAACCAAGCGGAAATCACCGCGATCTAAGCTTGAACAGTGGCAACTCCACAGCTATAACCCGGCCATCCAACGCGGACTTGGTTGTCCCGTAGCCGCCTAGACGTGGACCGCGTCCGGATTTATGACGGAGTATAGCGCAGCCTGGTAGCGCACCTGCTTCGGGAGCAGGGGGTCGAGTGTTCGAATCACTCTACTCCGACCAACCAAAACCCCGGTCTCTTGCGAGGCCGGGGTTTTTTGTTGTTCCGACGACCAAAAAAGGCCGACCCGAATGGGCCGGCCCGTTGCGCTCGAAGGTGGAAAACTCAGGCCTTGCGGCGCAGCAGCGTCCAGGCGCCGGTGACGGTGAGGGCGGCGAAGGCCATCTTCAGGATGTCCCAGATGATGAACGGCTTTACGGCGCCGTTGAAGGCCGTCGTCAGGAGATCGTTCTGGTTGAGCCAGCCCGGCAAGGCGCCGCCCTGCCGCAGGATCAGGCCGGAAACCGCCAGCAGCCACAGGAAGCCGAAGACGAAGGCGACGGCGTCGCCGATCAGAATGGCCGCAAACAGGCGCACGACCTTGCCGGAGGCGCCGAGGTCGGCAGCGCGGCCGATGATATAGGCCATCGGCAAATAGCCGAGGATAAAACCGAAGGACGGGCGCAGCACGTAATCGAGGCCGCCGCCGGTCGAGAATACCGGGAGGCCGGACAGGCCCTCAGCGATATAGAGCGCGACAGTCGCGACGGCGATGCGCCAGCCAAAGGCGGCGGCCAGCACGGCGACCGCGAAGGTCTGCAGGGTCACCGGGACCGGCTGCACGGGAACGCTGGTATGGGCGGACGCGGCCAGCAGCAGGGTACCCAGCACAATCGTGGCCAGATTGGTGGCCAGCTTGGCGGTATCGCCCTTGGGCGCCAGCGCGCCGAGAATGGTATTGGGTGTGGTCAAAGTCACGGCCATTGCTGTACCTTCCATGCAACGTAAATCCCCTGCCCGACTTCTTAGGCGTTCGATGTTTTGAGTGCAATGGCCGCCTCCCCTGAACCCCTCGTCTTCGAGACCCAGTTCGATCCGCAGACCGGAACCCCGGTGCCGGTGGCCCCTGGCATCGTCCGGGTCACGGCGCCTAATCGCAGCCCCTATACCTTTACCGGGACCAACAGCTTCCTTCTCGGCGAAGACCGAATCGCCGTGGTCGATCCGGGGCCCGACGACGAGCGGCACCTGCAGGCCTTGCTGGCCGCCATTGCCGGCCGTCCGGTCGAGGCGATCGTCCTGACGCATACGCACAAGGACCACTCGGCGCTGGCGCCAAAACTCAAGGCGGCGACCGGTGCGCCGCTGTGGTTCGAGGGCCGGCACCGGCTGTCACGCCGGGCGCGGCCGTTCGAAATGAACGGCGTCGGCAGATCGTCGGATTGGGCGCTGGTGCCCGAGCGGGTGCTACGCGACGGCGAACACCTGTCGGCGGGCGGGATCGATGTCGAAATCATCGCCACGCCCGGCCATTGCGCCAATCATATTGCAATCGGGGTCGCCGGCACTTCGGTGCTGCTCAGCGGCGATCATGTAATGGGGTGGAGTTCGACGCTGGTTTCGGTGCCCGACGGATCGATGGCCGATTATCTGGCATCGCTGCGCAAGGTGATCGCCCTGCCCTATGACCATTACCTGCCGGCGCATGGCGGACCGATCGCGGCGGCGCCGCGCTATGCAAACGCCCTGCTTGCGCACAGGGAGGCGCGCAATGAACAGATCAAGATGGCGGTCGCCGCCGGTGCCCGGAGCATCAGCGCATTGTTGGGGGTGATTTACCCGACGATCGCGCCAGCGCTGCGGATCGCGGCGGGAATGACGCTCAAAGCCCACGTCGAATATCTCGAAGCCGCCGGCATGATCCGTGTACACCGGGGCCTCTTCGGGACCAGGCTGAGCTCGGGCTAGTTTCGCGCCGGCGCGGGAACCGGGGCTGCGTCGACCGGGGCATTGCCGTCGCTGCTGGCCGCCTCGTCGGGGGCGGCATTGGCCGGCATGTCGCGCATCAGTGCCGTCACCGCCGTGTCGAGCGCTGCGAGGAATTCCTCGATGCGTTGCCCGTTGGCGCCGAGGTCGTGGATGTCGGTCGTCGCGGCGGACCGCATGTCGACGCTGACGCCATCGGGACTGCCGGCCACGCGGATCGCGACCTCGTCCCGCCAGCCGGCCAGCGTCGTCGCCTCGGCGTCGATCAGGCCGGCATCGGCCTCGGGCGATGGCGGAGTTTCGAGCTGCACATCCCAGCCGCGCTGCTTGACTTGCTTGGCGATCAGATCGAAAACCTGTCCACTTTCGACCGCGTAGTGCCGCGTCCGCACATTGGGGAACACGGCTTCGAGCCTTTTCAATTGTGCCGGAGCAGCCGGCGGCCAGTGCGGATCGACAGCGAGGGGCGGCGGATCCGTCATATCGGTCGAGACATCGCGCACATCGGGAAAGTGCCAGATGGCGTAGCCCGCGAGAGAGGCCGGCGCGAGGCAGAGGAGGCTGAGCAGCAGGGCGGTCAGCGCCAGGCCCCAGCCGCGATCTCCCGTGGACCAGATGCGGACAACACCGCCCAGGCTCAGGATCAGGGCCAACGCCGCCAGCGCGACCGCGACATATTCGATGGTCTGGAACGTATCGCTGGGGATGTAGCGGAACCGGTGCATCAGCACCGGAATGATGGTCATCGGCAGGGCGATATTGGCGAGGCGGCGGGCCCAGATCGCCCATTTTGATGTGCGGATGAGAATGCGCATCGGCGATCGATTTCCCAGCCCGTGCAGCTCAGTCTTGTCAGGCGAGTGTTGTCAGCAAAGTCTTGTCAGGCAAGTCTTGTCGCTGCTTTTTCCGTCGCTGTCGCGGTTAAAATCCGGGTTTCACGCAGGAATTGGCGTTACGGATAAAGGCGGCGGCGGCTCCAGGGTGCGGCGGCGGCGGCCCGCTCGAAAACGACGCGGTCGTGCAGCCGGAACTGGCCATCCTTCCAGAATTCGATGCTCAGCGGCACGATGCGGAAGCCGGACCAATGCGCCGGGCGCGGCACGGGGGCGCCGGCTAACTCTTTCTCCAAAGCCTCGACGCGGCTGGTCAGTTGCGCCCGGCTCGCCAGCGGCCGCGATTGCTCCGAGGCTGACGAGGCAATCTGAGAGCCGCGGGCGCGACTGGCAAAGTAGGTGTCAGCCTCGGCGGGGCTCACCACCTCGACCAGACCGCGCACCCGAACTTGCCGGCGCAGCGATTTCCAATGCATGACGAAGGCAGCCTTGGGATGGGCGAGCAGTTCCTTGCCCTTGGCACTTTCAAAATTGGTGAAGAACACGAAGCCCCGGCTGTCATGGGCGTTCATCAGCACCATGCGCACATCGGGCATGCCCTCGGCATCGACACTGGCGAGCGCCATGGCGTGCGGATCGTTGGGCTCGTTTTCCTTGGCTTCGGCGAACCAGGCCTCGAACAATTCGAACGGATCGAGCGGCGCACGGTCGGCGTCGTCATAGAGCCGTTCGGTCAGACTTGAAGCACTCATGCGCAAAAACCTTCGCCCGGCGGGAGGGTGTCTGGAGCGCCAAGCTGGACAAGGCGCTGGCCCATGGCCATATAGGGCAGGACCAGGCGGTTAAGCAACCGCCCAACAGATTCGGGACCAATACATGCGCGACCCCTACACCGTGCTCGGGGTGCCTCGTTCGGCTGGCGAGAAGGACATCAAATCTGCATATCGCAAGCTGGCAAAGGCCAACCACCCCGATCAGAACCAGAATGACCCAAAAGCCCAGGCGAAATTCGCCGAGATTTCGTCTGCCTACGATTTCCTGAGCGACGCGGACCGGCGCGCCCAATACGACCGCGGCGAAATCGACGAAAATGGCCAGCCCAAATACGCCGGCTTCAACACCAGCGCCAGCCGTGGCGCCGGCGCGCGTGCACGCACCCAGGCGGGCGGATTTTCGGCCGAAGATATCCTCAAGGAATTCATGAGCGGCTTTGGCGGCACCGCCCGCCGGCCAGGGGCACAACCCGGCGCCCAGGCCGGCTGGGACCCCTTCACCGGATCGACAGGAGGGGCCGGTCGCGGCCCGTCGCAGATGCGTGGCGAAGATGTGCCGGTGACGGCGGCAGTGACGCTGGAGGATGCGCATAACGGCGCCACCGTCCAGCTCAGGATGCCGAACGGCAAGATGTTCGCCTTCAAGCTGCCGGCCAAGATCGACGATGGCCAGCAGGTGCGCCTCAAGGGTCAGGGCCTGCCCTCCCCGCTTGGCGGCGAACCCGGCGACGCGCTGGTGACGGTAAAATTCGAAAAGCACAAGCAGTTTC
>JAQGKB010000293.1 GCA_028290345.1 Hyphomicrobiales bacterium
GTTTCCGTTCGCGTGGATGTTCTTGTCGTCCATCAAACTGCTGCCCGAGCTTTATACCATTCCGCCGCACTGGCTGCCGAACAACCCGACCTTGTCGAACTATGCCAACGTGTTGTTCAACTCGAACATCCCGCGTTATTTCCTCAACAGCATCGTCATATCGGTCGGCTCGACCGGGCTGGCGCTGATCCTGGCGGTGTTCGCCTCCTATGGCTTTGCCCGTTTCAAGTTCAAGGGCAAACCGCTGCTGCAGGGGTTCGTGCTGGTCGGGCAGTTGCTGCCGACGGCGGCGATCATCGTGCCGCTGTTCATCACGCTGCGCTATCTCGGGCTGGTGAACACCTATTGGGGGCTGATCCTGGTCTACATGATCATCACGCTGCCATTATCGGTCTGGATGCTGACCAGCTACCTCAAGGCGATCCCGGTCGAACTGGAAGAAGCGGCGATCATCGATGGTTCGTCGCGCCTCGGCGTACTGTTCCGGATCACTCTGCCTTTGGCCATGCCGGGGCTGGTCGCGGTGATTGTCTATGCGTTCGTCACTACCTGGAACGAGTTCATCTTCGCGCTGTGCTTTGCGACCGACTCCTCGGTCAAGACCCTGCCGGTCGGGCTGGCCGAGTTCTCGACCGAGTTCAACACCGACTGGGGTTCGGTGATGGCCGCTTCAGTGGTGATGACGCTGCCGATTGCGCTGTTGTTCCTGGTGTTCCAAAATCTCTTCGTCGGCGGCCTCACGGCCGGTGCGACCAAGGGCTAACCTTCCTGTCTGCGGAGTTTATTATGACAATCACAGTTTCCGGCATTCCCCAGATGGGGCTGGGCACCTATGGGCGCACCGGCGACGACGGCCTTGCGGCGATGCTGGCCGCGATCGAGCTGGGCTATCGCCATATCGACACCGCACAGAGCTACGGCACGGAAATCACCGTGGGCCGCGCCATTCCAAGATCCGGGCTGAAGCGCGAGGCGTTCTTCGTCACCACCAAGGTGGCCGATACCAATCTCGACAAGGCGTCGTTCCTGCCGAGCGTCGAGCAGAGCCTCGAGACCCTGCAACTCGACCACGTCGACCTGCTGTTGATCCATTGGCCGTCCGCCAAGGATGCGGTGCCGTTCGAGGACTATATGACGGCCCTTGGCGAGGCCAAGGCGCGCGGCTGGACCAAGCGGATCGGCGTTTCCAACTATCCGATCGCCGATATCGAACGGGCCAAGGCGATCCTCGGGGAGGGGGCGCTGTCGACCAACCAGGTCGAAATCCATCCTTACCTGCAGAGCCCCAAGCTAACCACCTACGCCAAAAACACCGGACTGCAGCTGACGGCCTACCAGCCGCTGGCCAAGGGACGGGTGAGCGGCGAGCCGCTGCTCAAGGCGATTGCCGAAAAGCACGGCGTCACCGCGCCTGCCATCTCGCTGGCCTTCCTGATGAGCCAGGGCCATGTCGTCATTCCATCCTCCGCCAATGCGGGTCGCCTGCGCGAAAACCTTGCGGCGTTGAACGTGAAGCTGTCGGAGGAAGACGTGGCGACCATCCGGACGCTCAATAGTGGGGAGCGCATCGTCAATCCGCAAAAATCCCCGAAATGGGACGACTGATTTACTCGCGCGCCAGCGCCTGCACCGGATCGAGCCGCGCTGCCGAGCGCGCGGGCATGAAGCCGAAGATGACGCCGATCAGGCTCGACGACACGAAGGCCGCAATAATCGTCAGCGTCGAGTAGGAGAGCCTGGCGCCACTGACGAACTGCGTCAATCCTGCCCCGAGCGCGAACGACAGGGCGACGCCGAGCGCACCGCCAAGGAAGCAAACCAGCACGGCCTCGATCAAAAACTGCTTCAGGATGTCGCCGCGACGCGCGCCGACTGCCATGCGGATGCCGATCTCGCGCGTGCGCTCGGTGACCGACACCAGCATGATGTTCATCACGCCGATGCCGCCAACGATCAGCGAGATCACGGCGATCATCGAGATCAGCAACGTCAGCGTCTGCGTGGTGCTCTGGATGGTATCGCGGATGGTGTTGGTGTTCTGCAGGTAAAAGTCGTGGGCGCCGCCATGCAGTTGCGTCAGCAACGCGGTGATGTCGCTTTCGGCGGTATCCATGTCGTAGGCGTCCGCAACGCGCACGGTGATGCCCTGCAGATAATTCTGCCCGAGAATTCGGTTCATTGCGGTGGTGTAAGGCACATAGACATTGGCCGTGCCGCTGCCTGGGCCGAAGCTTGAACTCGCCTGCACCACGCCGATTACGCGCACCGGCACCTTGCCGACGATGATGACCTGGCCAATCGGGTTTTGGCCGTTCTTGAACAACGCGTTCTGGGCGTTGTCGTCGATTACGGCGTCCTGGGCCCGGGCGATCACGTCATCGACAGTGAACGACTGCCCCTGGGCAAACTTGGTGCCGCTGACACGGAAATAGTCGGCGCCGACGCCGCTGGTCTGCGCGTTGACCGAGACGTTCTGAAAGAGGATCGTCTGGTTGCTGGAAACTTTTGGCGTGATGCTGTCGGCATAGGCCTGCTTGCCGATCGCGTCGGCATCGGTGGGCAAAAGAGTGCGAATTCGCGCTGATTTGCGATCCCCGAAACCGGTGCCGGGATAGACGTTTATGGTGTTGGTGCCGATCGAGGAGATGCGTTCGAGCACCGTCTGCTGGCTGCCCTGCCCAAGCGCCACGACCGACACTACCGATGCAATGCCGATGATGATGCCGAGCATGGTGAGGAAGGTGCGCAGCTTGTGCGCGACCATCGCCCGGGTTGCCATGCGCGCCGCCTCGACAAGCCGATCGGCGCCCTCACGCCATTTGGCGATGCGCTTGACGGATTGTTTCTGCATCGTTGCATCGGGCTCGGCCTTATCGCGCCTCGTGTCCGAAACGATGACTCCGTCGGAGATTTCTACCACGCGGTCGGCGTGCTGGGCGATCAGCGGGTCGTGGGTGACGATGATGATGGTGTGGCCATCGCGGTGCAATTCCTCGAGCAGGGCCATCAGTTCGCCGCCGCTCTTGCTGTCGAGAGCGCCGGTCGGCTCATCGGCAAGTATGACGTCCCCGCCGTTCATCAGTGCGCGCGCCACGCTGACGCGCTGCTGCTGGCCGCCGGAGAGCGCGGCGGGGCGGTGGTGCAGGCGCTCGCCGAGCCCAAGCCGAGTCAGCAGGTCCACCGCGCGCTTGCGCCGGGCGCCGACATCGACACCGGCATAGATCGCAGGCATCTCGACGTTCTCGACTGCGTCGAGATCAGGCAGCAGCTGATAGCGCTGGAAGATGAAGCCGAAATACTCGCGCCGCAGTTGCGCCAGCTGGTCGGGTCCGAGCTTGCTGATGTCCTTGCCGTTGAAGGCATAGCTGCCGCTGCTGGCCTTATCGAGGCAACCGAGGATATTCATCAGCGTCGATTTGCCGGAGCCGGACGCGCCCATGATGGCGACCATCTCGCCGGCGTTGATATCGAGATCGACATCCTTGAGCACGGTGACGGTATCTTCGCCACTCTGGAATTCGCGCCGGAGCTTGCGCAGCGAGATGATCGGTTCGGCCATCTCAGAGCCCCAGCGGAGCGCCGCCTCCCGCACCGCCCAAGCCTCGCAGCGCGCCGCCACCGGGTCTGGCGCCACCAAATCCACCGGCGCGGTTGCCGCCGTTCTGCCCGTTCTGGCCATTTTGACCCAGCAGGCCGAAGCCGGGTCCGCCGGCGTTGCCGGTTCCGGCAACTACAACCAGATCGCCTTCATTGAGGCCGCCATCGACCGAAGCCAGCACGTTGTTATTAATGCCGATCTTGACGCGTGCGGGTTGCGTCGCGCCGGTCTTGGGGTCGTAGACCGCGACGACATAATTGCCATTGCGACCGCCCCTGAGCGACGAGGATGGCACGACAAGGCCGCCCTTGACCTCGTTGAGCACGATGCTGACCTGCGTAGTCATGGCAATGCGCAGCTTGTGATCGCGGTTCGGTACCTCGAACAGGCCATTGTAATAGACAGCGTTGTCGGTGCTCGAAAGCCCGGTATCGGCGGTGGCGATGGCGCTTGGGGCCGGCTCGATCGAGCGGAGTGTGGCGCTGATCTTGTTATCGGGCTCGCCCAGGATGGTGAAATAGACCCGCTGGCCCGGCTTCACCTTAGTGACGTCGGCTTCCGAGATCTGGGCGCTGATCACCATGGTATCGAGATCGGCCAGCTTGACGATCGTCGGCGAGGTCTGCGCGGCGTTGACGCTCTGGCCCTGCACCACCAGCACGGCGACGACGGTGCCATCGGAAGGCGCGATGATCTTGGTGCGGGAGAGATTGAGATTAGCGCTATCGACGGCGAGCGTTGCTTGGCTGATCTGGGCATCGATCGACTGGATCTTTGCATTCGCCGCGTCGAGCGCCGCCTGCGCTGCTTCGAGGGTGGCTTGCGTCACCAAGCTCTTGTCGTTCATTTGCTTGGCGCGGGTCAGCGCTTGCTGGGTCTGAATGACGGTCGCCTGCTGCTCAAGCTTTTGTGCCTTGATATTGGCCAGGGCCGCTTGCGCCGCTTTCACCGCGTTGGCCTGATCGAGCGAGTCGATCTCGGCGATGGGATCGCCCTTCTTGACGACGTCACCGAGCTTGACGTGCAACGTCTCGATGCGGCCGGAAACTTCGGCGCCGACGCTGACGACGCTATTGGCTTGCAGCGCGCCAGAAGCGAGCACCGTCTGCTCGACATCGCCGCGCGCTACTGCAATCGTTTGTGGCACCGCGGCCGCCTTGGGCGCTGCGTACCACCACCACGCCGCCGCCAGCGCTGCAATGACGATGACCACCAGAAGAAGTCGCCAGAAATACTTCACCACAAGCCCTCGACTCTCGGGAAACGGCCCCCGCCGTGCTCCGATCCAGGAAATGTAGGAAAGCTCAGCCCAAATGTAACGTTAGGAGTTGGTAAGGCAGCGCAATCTTTCCCGCAATCGCGCACTTCCGATCAGCTCAGGCGTCCATCCGCCAGCGCCGCCATGATCCAGTCGCGGTATTTCTGGTCCTTGTTCTTGATCTCGGGGACAACTTGTGAGGCTTCCTGCACGAAGAACAAGTAATCGCGCCCCATTCTCTGGCCGCGGCCAGTGTGCATATCGAGCGCTACGTCCGGTATCTCGGGTAGCCGTTCGCCAATGCCGATGCTGTGCTTGGCCCAATTGACCATATCGTCGGTAGTGCGATCCTTTTCGCCCGTGGCCATGACCCGGATGGCGTGCGCCGCAAACAGGAACCGATCGTGCATCGGGTAGGCATAGCGCTTGTGCATCTGGTACAGCGTTTCCACCAGCACCGGCGCATTGAGATTGCCAAAGCCGACATCCTCCACCGAGATGACGCAGAGGCGGGACCACAGCATCTCCTCCATCTCGGGGCTGGTGGCGTACATTTCCCAAGCCAGCAGCGTCGTATTGTCGAGCAGGCCGCGGCGCAGCGATTTCTGCAGCGCCGAGATGACCTCGTCGGCGGGAAAGCCATGCTCGGTGGTCGTGCGCTGCCACGGATCGGCGGGTTGTTCGACCTTGGTCATTTGCGTGCTGCCCAATCGATTATCTGTGCCCAGAGTCTTGCGTATCCGTCCCACTCGACGAATGGTGGCGGCGCCCAATGCGGGCCGCAATCGGAGGTGAACGCCACCGCGCGTCCTTTACCATGCGTACCGGCGACGATCAGCGGATCGGGGCCGACGGTGGCCACAAGATCGGTGCCGGTCTTTTGCCTGACCCGGTTGTAGCCGAGCAGGTCGGGCCAGGCGCCATCGAGGCCGGCGACGATGGGGTGGTCCGAGAGCGCAACCCTTGGTGTGACACCCTGCGGGCTCTCCACTCGATCGTCGCTGCGCTCCAGCGTCACCGGCAGCGCTTCCTCGATGGCCGTGCCGGCATATTGGCCCTTGGCCTCGATGCCCTGGAAGGTGAGATAACCGCCCACCATGACGAGGCCGCCGCCCGCGGCGACGTAGTCGCGGATGGCGTGCAGGCGATTGCCGAGGGGGATCGACTTGGTGAAGGTGTCGGGGTGCAGCAGCAGCGTGTTGGCGCCGATATCGCTGAGGATGACGCAGTCATAAGCGGCAAGCGCCGCGGCGGTGAACGGGAAATCCCGTGCCGCCACATGGCTGGGTTGGTAGTGCACCTCCCAGCCGGCACCCTCCAGAGCAGCCTGCAACCAGCGCACGCCCTCGGCGTATTCGGTGGTGGAGAAACTGTCGAAGCCCTTCTGGTGGATGGAATGCACCGTCCAGGATTCGCCGGCGATCAGTACGCGACGCTTGGCTGTCATCGGCGCAGCGCCGTGGTTCGGGGTGGCGCCACCGATTGGCGGGTAACCAGTTCGACCGGCAGGCGCGTCATCATCTGCGGCCTCTCATTATTCAGCAGGGCAAGGAGTGTCTGGAAGCCGAGCCGCCCCAAGGCAGCGATCGGCTGGCGCACGGTGGTGAGGGCCGGATGCATCAGT
Source organism: Hyphomicrobiales bacterium (assembly GCA_028290345.1). Taxonomy (GTDB): domain Bacteria; phylum Pseudomonadota; class Alphaproteobacteria; order Rhizobiales; family Devosiaceae; genus JAQGKB01. The sequence goes on from JAQGKB010000293.1 coordinate 6,481, forward strand.
TCGGCAAACGGCATGTCGTCGAAACCGACCAGCGACATGTCATCCGGAACGCTCAATCCCTTCTGCTTTAGCCCTTCCAGCACGCCGACGGCGAGATAGTCGCTGCAGGCGATAATGGCCGTCGGCGCGCCGGGGGATTCGAGGATCGCCTCAATGGCTTTTCGCCCGAAGACGCGGCTGTATTCACCGAGGAGCACATGCCCCTTGTGGACGGGGAGCCCGGCCTCACGCATGGCGCGCTCGAACCCGGCCAGCCGTTCCTTGACGCTGAGGAGGCCCTGTTGTCCACCGATTAGGCCGATGACGCGGTGCTCGTTTTCGATCAGGTGCCGGGTGGCGACATAGGCGCCTAGTTCGTTCTCGACAAAGATGCGCGGCACGTGCACCCCGGGAATATCTTCGTCCACAAGCACCACGTCCTCGCGGCCATCGATCAGGGCCGCCAGCGTGCCGTCATCGGGGTGGCTGCTCATCATGATCAGCCCGTCGACGTGCCGGTCGTGGAGCCGCTGCAGCGCCGCTACCTCGCGGCCCCGGTCGCCGCGCGTCGATGACACGAAGACTGCATAGCCGTTGCGATCAGCTTCGTCTTCGACTGCGGACGCGACTTCGGCAAAGAACGGGTTGCCGATTTCCGGGGTGACCAGGCCGATGGCCTCGCTCTTGCCCATGGAAAGCCGCTTGGCGAGAAGGTTGGGGCGATATTCCAGGCGGGCGATGGCGGCATCGATGCGCGCGGCAGTCGGGGCGGGGAGTTCAATTCTGTTGTTGAGGTAGCGCGAAACTGTAGTGGTCGAGACCCCGGCGCTTTCCGCAACGTCGTGAATGGTGGCCATTCGCTCTCCTGGGACGATACTGAAACTAGGTACCGCAAGCGGTTTAGTAAAGCGGTTTCGTAGTCGCGATCTGGTGCGGCAAGACGGGTCTGCTGCTCACCAGACGAGCGGATGCGTCTGCCCGTCGGTAACGTTGACAAAGCCCAACGGCGCGAGCGGGGAGGGGGCAACGAGCACCCATCGCCAAGGCGCACAAGTAAGGGTTGC
>JAQGKB010000061.1 GCA_028290345.1 Hyphomicrobiales bacterium
TTGACCGGCGGATTGGGCTGTTCGGGATCGATCGGCTCGAAAAAATGCCCGTGTTTGCCGACCTTGACCCCATCGGGCCCAAGCGCCGGGAAGCCGAAGAAGGTGCCGCCCTCGCCGTCGTCGCGCAGGAAGCATGGCATGCGGCCGACGGCGGTGACCACCCTGTCGCGCGGCTGGTACCAGCCGACCACCTGCTTGATCGGCATTGCGTGTTGCTGCAATTGCGGGATCAATCCGCCGATATAGGAGCCGGCGGCGACGATCACCGTCTTCACGCGGTAGCGCCCCTGGTCGGAGACCAGCAGGACACCGGCATCGCTCGGCTCGATACCGAGCACCCGCTCGTTGAAATGCAGCACCGCGCCATCGGCGCCGGCCAGTTTGAGGGCGACCGTGATTGCCTGCTCCGGGCGGAGGAAACCGCCCTCCGGCTCGAACACCGCCACCTCGTCGTCATCGATCTGGAAGGCCGGATAGCGGCTGCGCACCGCGGCCGGATCGAGCAGTTCGTAGGGGATGTCGTGCACCGTGCACGCGGCGATGACGCCGCTGACGACCTTGCTGTCGGGCTTGCCCAATTGCAGCACGCCGGTGATGGTGAGCAACGGCTCGCTCACTTTTGCTTCCAGCGCCCGCCAGTTGTGATAGGCGCGGCGCAGCAGCGGCACATAGGCCGGACCCTCGAAATAGCCGAGCCGGATGATGCGGCTGTCGCCGTGCGAGGAGCCCTTGTCGTGCAGCGGCCCGAAACGTTCGATGCCAATGACTTTCACCCCGCGCGCCGCCAGTTGCTGCACGGTATGCGCTCCCATGGCGCCCAGGCCGATGACGGCGACGTCGAACTGATTTTCCGGCAGGGTCATGCGAGGGCTCCCGTGGTGTCAGGCAGGTTTAGCGGGTGGGCGGTTGGGGTCAAGCTGGCGGGGATGGATTGGCCGGAGCGGTGCGAGGTGCACGACCCCCACCCCTGACCCCTCCCCGCAAGGGGGAGGGAGACACCAAGGCCTGTGCTTTACTGCTTGAGCGGCTGCGGCTCGTGCGTCCCCTCCCCCTGCGGGGCAAGGCGGCAGCAAGAGTGGGGGTGGGGCCGCTTGCGCCGGCTCACAACTATCCCTCCGCTTCATCCCACATTCGTCACCCTCGCGCTCGACGCGAGGGCCCAGACTGCATGCGGTGGTGCTTGCCACAAGCCTGGGTCCTCGGGTTAAACCCGAGGATGACGAATGATGGGTTGTGCCCTAGATGGAGTTGGACCCAGCGACCCACTAGTCCTCGGCTAGAACCGCATACCCCCACCCCTGACCCCGCCCCGCAAGGCGGAGACCCTCATCGATACCGCAGATACCTCTGTTCCAAGCCATACTTAGAACGTGTGTTCTGCGCGCGAAGAGAATAGAATTTCGGTGCAGCAAAGTTGGCGTCGACGAACGGAACTACTACCAAAATAGAACAAGCATTCTGCGTTGACAACAAACGGAACTGGTGTTTCATTTGCTTGCAACAACTTGGCGCTCATGCAAGGGAGCGCCACGGGGATGGACCAGGTGCGAGCAGCGACCCTTACCAGTCCACGTTTTGCGATCAACCACATGGCCGCCCCGCAGCTGGGGCTGGACGCGTTTTTCGCGCTCGCCAGATCGCTCGGGATCACCGACGTCGAAATCCGCAATGATATTGCCGGGATGCCGATCCTGGACGGCATGGCACCCGATACCGTGAGGGCGGCAGCGGAACGTGCCGGCGTTTCGATCATCACCATCAATGCCTTGCAGCGGTTCAACCAATGGTCATCCGAACGCGCCGAGGAAGCGATCGCTCTTGCCGACTATGCGCGGGCCTGCGGCTCCAAGGCGCTGATCCTCGTGCCGGCCAATGACCGCACCGGACGGCAAGCCGCCGAGCGGCAGGCGAGCGTGCGGGAGGCGCTGACGGCGCTGAAGCCGATCCTTGCTTCGCGCCACCTTATCGGGCTGGTCGAGCCGCTGGGCTTCGAGGCGTCTTCGCTCCGCTCGAAGCGCGAGGCGATCGAAGCCATCCGCGCGGTCGATGGCGAGGGCGTGTTCAAGCTGACGCACGATACCTTCCATCACCACCTCGCCGGCGAGCCGGAGATTTTCCCGGAAGCGACGGGGCTCATTCACATTTCCGGGGTCACCGATCCGCACCTGGCGGTGAGCGAGATGCGCGATGCGCACCGCGTGCTCGTCGATGCCGGCGACCGGCTGGACAATGTCAGCCAGATCGCAGCCTTGGCCGCCGGCGGCTATCGCGGCCCGGTGTCGTTCGAGCCTTTTGCCGAAGAACTGCGGCGGCTGGACAACCCGGCCCGGCAGATCGGGGCCAGCATGGATTTCATCAAGGCGCAGCTAGGGAACCACAACAACTAAGCCCCACCACGCCTTGCTGACGGCTTTTTCGGGAGGAAAAGCCTCCGGCAATAAAACGGACGCCGCCGGACGTTCAAAGTGGAGGAGAGACAATGAAAAAGCTCGCACTGGCGGCCCTGATGGGCACGCTGCTCATGGGCACGGCGATGACCGGTTCGGCGTCGGCGGCCAATATCGGGGTCTCGATGGCCCAGTTCAACGACAACTTCCTGACCGTACTCAGGAACGGCATCATCGACTACGCCAAGACCATGCCGGACGTGACGCTGCAGGTCGAGGACGGCGGCAACGACGTCAACAAGCAACTCAGCGAGGTGCAGAACTTCATCGCATCCAAGGTCGACGCCATCATCGTCAACCCGGTGGATACCGACGCGACCACCGCGATCAGCAAGCTTGCCGCCGATGCCAACATTCCGCTGGTCTATGTCAACCGCCAGCCATCGAACATGGATACGCTGCCGGCCAACCAGGCGTTCGTCGGCTCGGATGAAAAGGATTCGGGCACGCTCGAGACCAAGCAGATCTGCAAATTGCTCAAGGACGGCGGCAAGGGTAGCGGCGCCAATGTCTATGTGATGCAAGGCCAGCTCAACAACCAGGCGGCGGTGCAGCGCACACAGGATATTCACGACGTCATCGCCACCTCCGACTGCAGCTTCATCAAGATAATCGACCAGCAGACCGCTGGCTGGCAGCGCGATCAGGCGCAGAGCCTGATGGCCAACTGGCTGACGGCCGGAACCCCCTATGATGCCGTCATCTCCAACAATGACGAGATGGCGCTTGGCGCCCTGCAGGCCATGAAGGCGGCGGGCGTCGATACCAAGACGGTGATCATCGGCGGCGTCGATGCCACCCAGGAAGCGCTCGCCTCGATGAAGGCAGGCGACCTCAAGGTCACCGTGTTCCAGGATGCGGCCGGCCAAGGCAAGGGTGCGCTCGACACCGCGCTGGCGCTGGCCAAGGGGACCAAGGTCGACAAGGCCGTCTGGGTGCCCTTCCAGCTGGTGACCCCCGAGAATATCGATACCTACATGTCCAAAAACTGAGCCCTCGGCTCACTTGAGGCCTATATAGGGGCGACGCCACAGCGAGCGCCGCCCCTGCATTGAATTTCGAGCCCGGAGCTGCCGAAGCGCTTCACGGAAATTCGATATTCGAAGCTACAGCGGAAGGTGCATAATCACACACTCATCCGTCGGTTTCGAAACGTCCCGAACAATTGTGCAGCCCCGAACCGGGCGAGAGGGGGGAGGATGGCAGAGGTTGCAGCCGCCAAGGGCTCGTCGGTCGACGCAAGCCAGCGCCGCCCCTGGCCGAGCGAGGTCAACATCCTCGCCGGGCTCATCGCCATCGCACTCATGTTCGAAGTGCTGGGCTGGCTCCTCATCCACCAGAGCTTCCTGATCAACCCGGCGCGCCTGCAGATCATGATTTTGCAGGTCGCGATCGTCGGCATCGTCGCGGTGGGCGTGACCCAGGTCATCATCACCGGCGGCATCGACCTGTCATCGGGCTCGGTGGTCAGCGCCGCCGCCATCATCACCATGAGCTTTGCGCAGGTCAGCACCTATTCCCGCGCCGTCTATCCCGCGTTGACCAACCTGCCGATCATCGTCCCCATCGCGGTGGGGCTCGCCTGCGGGCTGCTCGCCGGCCTGATCAACGGCCTCATTATCGCCTATACCAAAATTCCACCGTTCATCGCGACGCTCGGAATGATGGTGAGCGCCCGGGGCGTGAGCAACTGGTACACCAAGGGCCAGCCCGTCTCGTTCCCCACGGACGCCTACGCCTCGATTGCCTCGGGCATCCGGCCGGTGATCATCTTCATCGTCATTGCCATCATCTTCCAGATCATCATGCGCTACACGCTCTATGGCCGGCGCACCTATGCCATCGGTTCCAACGCCGATGCGGCGCGGGTTTCCGGCATCAATGTCGAGCGGCACCTGGTGCTGGTCTACACCCTCGCCGGCGTGCTTTCGGCCGTCGCCGCGATCGTTGTCTCGTCCCGCAATCTGACCGCCCAGGCCGGAATGGGGTTCGGCTACGAGCTGGACGCCATCGCCATGACGGTGATCGGCGGTACCTCGCTCTATGGCGGACGCGGCTCGATCATCGGCACGGTGCTTGGCGCATTGATCTTCGGGGTGATCATCTCCGGCTTCACCTTCCTGCGGATCGACGCCTTCTACCAGGAGATGATCAAGGGGGTGATCATCATCGGCGCCGTGGTGCAGGACGTCTACCGGCAGCGCCGGCGCGGACGGATTTGAGGAGACTGCCATGACCAACCCGGACGACAAGATCATCCTCCGCACCGAGGGGCTCACCAAATACTATGGCGGCGTGCACGCGCTGGAAGATGCCGACTTCGAGTTGCGCGACGGCGAACATGTCGCTATCGTCGGCGACAACGGAGCGGGCAAATCCACCTTCGTGCGGCAGATCACCGGGGTTGAGCGGCCGAGCGCCGGCAGGATTTTCTTCAACGAGGCAGAGGTCGCGTTCAAGAGCCCGATCGAGGCACGCGACGTCGGCATCGAGACCGTGTTCCAGAACCTAGCGCTTGCCGACGACCTCGATATCCCAGCGAACCTGTTTCTCGGGCGCGAGGAGATCTATTTC
>JAQGKB010000084.1 GCA_028290345.1 Hyphomicrobiales bacterium
CGCCATCCCCGGCGCGCCGCCCGCGCCGGGCGAACGTCCGGCATCCTGCCGCTTCGCCGCGCGCTGTCCGCTGGTGGCCCCGCAATGCGTCGAAGGTCCGGTGCCGCTCGTCGATGTCGGGCCAGCGCACACGGCGCGCTGCGTGCGCACCGATGCTGTTCCAGGCCTCGATCCGGCGCTGTTCACCAAGGCCGTCGCGGAGCCGGTCAATGTCTAGCCCGATCCTCCGCGTCGATAACGTCAGCAAGAGCTATGCCCGCAAGGCCAGCCTCTTCGGCCCGCCGGTGGCAAAGACCAGGCCCGCGCTGGCCGGGGCGAGCTTCGATCTCTCCGAGGGCGAAATCCTCGGCATTGTCGGCGAGAGCGGCTCGGGCAAGACAACGCTGGCGCGCTGCATCGCGCTACTCGAACGCCCGGATTCCGGCAAGATCATCTTCAAGGGCGAGGATTTGACCGCTCTCGGCCCGTCGGCACTACGCCGCCGCCGGCGCGCGATCCAGACCGTGTTCCAGGACCCCTACGCCTCGCTCAATCCACGGCTGAAAGTCGGCGATGCGCTGGCCGAGGTGATGCTGGTCCACCGCCTCGCCAGCCGCGGCGAAGTGCGCCAGCGCGTTGCCGAACTGCTCGATCGCGTCGGCTTGCCGGCCCGTGCCGCCGACGCCTATCCGCCGGCCTTTTCCGGCGGCCAGCGCCAGCGCATCTGCATCGCCCGCGCCTTGGCGGCGCAGCCCGATATTCTAATTGCCGACGAGCCGGTGAGTTCGCTCGATGTCTCGGTGCAGGCGCAGGTGGTCAACCTGCTGCTCGATTTGCGCGACCAGCTCGGGCTCTCGGTGATCTTCATCGGCCACGATCTGCAACTTATCGATTTCATCGCACCGCGCATCATCGTCATGCTCGCAGGCGAGATCGTCGAAACCGTGCCGGAGGAGCTGTCCATCAAGGACGCCCGCCACGAATATACCCGCGCCCTGATGCAGGCCGTTCCCAGCCTCGATAAGCTGGCCGAACGCGATGCAGCGATGCGAGACCCACAAGGAAAACAACGCCGTGAATAGCCCCGCCAAGCCCGTCATCCTCATCTCGTCCCCGCTGGAGGCCGAGCATGTCGCCCGCATCCGCCAGTACGGCGGCGATCGCGTCGAAGTCGTGCACGAGCCCGACCTGCTGCCGAAGCCGCGCTATATTGCCGATCACAGCGGCGCCAAGCGCGCCATGACCCCCGAGCAAGCGGCGCGCTGGTCGGCGATGCTGGCGCGGGCCGATATCCTCTTCGATTTCGATCTTGTCGATCCGTCAAACCTCCCCACCAATGCGCCAAACCTGCGCTGGGTGCAGGCGACCAGCGCCGGGATCGGTGAATTCCTCAAGCGCACCGGGCTCGAGACCAGCAAGATCGCTTTCACCACCGCCTCAGGCGTCCATGCCCGGCCGCTGGCCGAATTCGTCATGCTCGGCCTGCTGCATTTCTTCCGCGACGTGCCGGGCCTCGACACGATGAAGGCGGCGCACCATTGGGAGCGCTACACCGTGCGCGGGCTGGAAGGCGCGCGCATGCTGGTCGTCGGCCTCGGTTCGCTCGGCAGCGCAGTGGCGCGCGATGGCGCTCATTTCGGCATGGAAGTCTGGGGCGCGCGGCGCACCGCCGGCGGTCCGGTTCCCCAAGGCGTCAGCCGCATCGTCGAACAGTCTAAGATCCGGGAAGTACTCCCCGAAATCGATGCGCTGGTGCTGGCGTGCCCGCTCACTGAAGAGACACGTCTCCTGATCGACCTGCCCGAAATCGCCGCACTCAAACCCGGCGCGGTGATTGTCAATATCTCGCGCGGCGCGGTGATTAATGAAGAGGGGCTGATCGATGCCCTACGCTCCGGCAAAGTGCGCGGCGCCGCGCTCGACGTGTTCGCCGTCGAGCCGCTCCCCAAGGAAAGCCCGATGTGGGATCTGCCGAACGTGATCATCTCCCCGCATTCGGCCAGCACCGTCGCGGCCGAGAACGGGCGCATCGTCGATATCTTCCTCGATAATCTGGATCGCTTCCTCGAAGGCCGTCCGCTCCGCAACCAGTTCGAGCGCGCGCGTGGCTATTGATCTCCCAGCCAGCAACGCCGCCCGGCTGGTCACCACCCGGCTCAAGGCGCAGATCCAGCCCGCTGCGGCCAATCGCGTAGTGCGGCCGGATGGCATGCTGCAGACGCTGACCGGACAGGGCGGCGTCATCACCGGTATCGGCCTCGGCTCGGTCGCTGGTGCCTGGACCGGCGATCATGTCGAGCCCGGCATATCGCTCGGCCACCCCGATCCGGCCGCCAACCACGCCGTCCGCCTGCTCAGCTGCGTCGGCAATCCGGTGACGGTGCTCGATGGCCCGAAGGCGGGCGCGCGGGGCGTGGTGTTCGGCAAGCACGGCGCGGTGCTGGCCATGTTTGCGCCCGACGATCTGGCGCTGCTGGCGCCGGGCGAATGGGTGGCGATCGAAGCCAATGGCGTCGGCCTCAGCCTCGATGCAATCCCCGATCTCGTCTGCCATTCCTGCAGCCCCGCGCTCTTCGAGCGGATGATCGAGCCCACCGAAAACGGCCAATTGCGCATCAAGGTGGCCGCCATCCTGCCCGCCATCGCAGCGGCCGCCGGCATCGGCATGCCGTCGTCGATGTTCAACATGGACCTCCACACCTCCAGCGCCCCGGTCGCTGAATTGGCCCGGCAGTTGCGCTTCGGCGATCTCGTCGCGGTGATGGATCAGGATCATCGCTTCGGCCGGCAATACCGGCCCGGCTGGGCCATGGTCGGCGTCGTTTCGCACGGCACCGCCATCGGCGGCGGTCACGGGCTGGGCCTGATGACGCTGCTCACCGCGCCCGCCGATCGCCTGTTGCTCGAAATCAGCGACACCGCCCGGCTGGATACCTTGCTGACCCTGCCATGGGGAGCCGCGTCATGACCGCCCTCCGCGACAATCGGGCCGAGCTGGTTTCAGCTGCCGTCGCCGGCCGCGTCGCACCGGCCCGCATCCATGCCGAGGCAATGGCGTCCGACGACGATGGCCGCATCCGCCTGTTGCCGGGAACCGGCGGCATTGCGCTCGGCGTCCACGCCGGCGACCGTGCCGCCAACTGGCTGGCGGACCATCTGGTGCCCGGCGCCAGTATCGAAGATGCCGATGGCACCCCAGCCGCAGCAGGACCGCTGCACCTGTTGAGTTGCATTGGCAACCGCGTGCGTGACGCCGCAGGCCGCGGCATCGGCATCGTTGCAGGCAAGCGTGGTGGCTTGGCCCCGGGGTTCTGGGCGCCGCAACTCGTCGGCGTCGAAATCAGCGACGCTGTCGCTGCCCGCCTCAACCCGGAAGATCGCATTATTGTCGAGACGGTTGGGCGCGGCCTGAAACTGCTCGATCATCCCGAAATAACTCTCGCCAATCTCTCGCCGCGCCTGCTCGATGCACTGCCGCTGACCCAAGCCAATGGTGCGCTCGCCTGCGCCGTTTGCGCCATCGTTCCGCCGGAGGCGGCGGGAGCGGGCTTGGGGCAGGATAGCTGGGTCGGCGATCTCGAAATCACCGATGAGCGCTGCCTCGCTGGCAGCGTCGCCGATCTGCATTTTGGCGATATGGTGGCCTTTGCCGATATCGACAGCAATGTCAGCCGCTTCTACCGGCCGGGCATGGCCTCGATCGGCATCGTCAGCCACGGCCCCGGCCACGCGCCCGGTCACGGCATCGGCGTCACCATCCTGCTGACCGGCCCCGCCGAGCGGCTGATCGCCTCGATCGGGCAGGGCGGCATGGGCGCTACTTTGCGTGAATGGTCGGAAAGCCTGTTGGAGTGAAACCCGTGACCCCTGCGAAAAATCCCCGGCCCCTGCCGAAATCCCATATCGATGCCGATGGCACCCCGTGGGTCGCGACCTTCTCCATCGCCGCCGTCGATCCGGCGAGTGGTGAGGTGGGTGTCGCTGTTGCCTCAAAATTTCTCGCCGTCGGCAACATCGTGCCCTGGATGGCGGCCGGCATCGGCTCTGTCGCGACGCAGGCGCTTGCCAATGCCACTTTCGGGCCGAAGGGCCTCGCGCTGATGGGGCAGGGCGTCCCCGCCTCCGAAGCCCTCGCGCGCCTCTTGGCCGACGATCCGGGCAGGGAACGGCGCCAGGTGGGCTTTGTCGATGCCAGCGGCAATTCCGCCAGCCACACTGGCAGTGGTTGCCAGCCTTGGGCAGGGCATCGCAACGGCCCCGGCTTTGCTTGCCAAGGTAATATCCTCACCGGCCCGGAAACCCTCGATGCGATGGTCGAGGCTTTCCAGACCACCAGCGGCCCGCTGCACGACCGGCTGTTTGCCGCCCTCTCGGCCGGCGACCGCGCCGGAGGCGATCGCCGCGGCCGGCAGTCCGCCGCCATCAAGGTGCTCCGCGCCGGTGGCGGTTATCAGGGCTTGAGCGACGTGGTGATGGATCTGCGCGTCGACGACGCCCCAGATCCCATTGCCGAACTCGAGCGGCTGATGGAGCTTTATCGTCTCTATTTACCCTCCGGCGCCCCGGCGGAAAAACTGGCGCTACAAGGCGTCGTGCTCGATGAACTGCGGGAGATGGCCACTGAAGCCGGGCTTTTCGCCGGCGACAACCACACATGGCATCCGGCCCTGCGCAATGCCATCGATGCCTTCACCGGCGCCGCCAACCTCGAAGACCGTATTGATCTAGAGGCCCGCACCATCGACAAGGTGGCGCTGGATTACCTGCGCGGCGAGCGTTCCAAGGCCTAGCGTATTAGACGTAGCGAGGGCCGCTGCATGACGCGTCATGGTCCGCTACGCGGACAGAGGAGGTACTGCTCCTTTTCCAGAGGCTGAAAACCGCAGGATCGTTCGTGATGTCGAACGGGCGATTGGCGGCCAGAATGTCCTGATCCTCTCCGACAGCCAAAATCGGCCATGGAAATTTACGGTACCAGCGGCATCGATCCAGACACGCGGGTGGATGGGGTGGGGCCGCGGTGCGACCTGCAATGGACCGATGCCGATGGCAATTTTCATCAGCCCCGGAAAAGAAGGACATGACGCCGGTTCTCAGACCTAGTTTGGGTCAGTTTGACGGGACCGTTCCCAGGTTTTGAAAGCGAGTCGGGAGCAGAGTTGTTAACGCCCGCTACCCCTCCCGGGTGCGTTCACGACTCCGATCCGGAATCACGATCTACGGCGCAGTTCCATCGCCAGCAGCTCGACGACAATGCCTTGGTCGGATCGAGGGCAGAGAACGTCTCCCATCACAACGCGGCGGCAGTGGCAAACAGTTCGTTCAGGCTTGGCCTGTTCCAGCAGGATACTGCGGCAGGCCGGCGCTCTCATCGCCCACCAGATCGGCGTAGTGGCCGATTTTTCTAAAGCTGCATGAACTTGGTGACGGTCGGCTCCAAGCCGCCGTTGAAGGCAAGGATTTTGTCTGCGCTCGGAACCTGCCTTGACGATTTGCTCGGCGGCGGCTGCAGCAATTTCGATTGTCAAGGTTCCTTTGCGCATCTCTCTTGCTGCTTACACCGCTTGCTACTGCAGAACGGACTGGGTGACTTGCAAAAGCGAGGATTCGACGCTCTTCGCGAATCCTCGCTCTGCCCGATCGATGCGACAAACGTAATTTTGGAGAGGAAATGCGCATCGATGGTTTTCGCCGCAGTTAACCTGAGTTTTCGACCCCGTGCGGCCTGCCGAGGCGGTAAAAGCGGGACACGGTGCGGGCCCATGTGAGGCCCCGTAAATCCATGGCGATGATGATCGAGGTCGTCGCGAAGCGACCATCACCGATCCGGGGATGGCTCCGGATGAAGCCGCACAGGGCGAATAGCCGTTCGTCCCCGTCGAGCCGCACGCTCCATTGATCGATGATGGGCGCCGCCTCAAGGTCGGTCGGCAGGGGTCGCCAGCCCTGGCGCAGGCGCTCCAGGTCGCTTCGCATCGTAGCGATCCGCTCGCGTTGCGTTCCTCCGCCGGGCACCGGCCGGTTGAGCCAGTCAGCGTGGTCATCAAGGTGCATACGCTTTTCCACGTCAACAAGGGCCACACCGTCCGGCATCAGCCGGTCGAACAACCGGGCGTTCAGCATTTTGGCACCCCGGGATTCGCGGTGCCAACGACCGGGTCAGGGGTTGCGTCCGGGACCTTTCGCAGAGGTTCGGTCTGGATGATCTGCTCGATCTCCGCCGCGCCAAGAACCCGCTGCCGGAGGAGTGCGTCGGCGAGGCGGTGGACAAGGGCCGGCTCGGCCTCGACCATTGTCACGGCGCGCTTCAGCAGGCGCTTGAGCTCGAGATTAACGGCCTGAGCAAGGGCCGGAGAAAGTCGCGTGCTTCCGCCAAGTGCGGGCGAAGTGTCGACCAGAGTGTCATAGAGCCCCCACGCCGCCATGGCATCAGCAAGCAGTTTCGTCGCCATCGCGAGATCGGCTTGCGCCCCGGCATGCGCCCCGCCGTTGAGCACCAGGTCGGCGGCACGACCTGCCAACAGAGTCGTGGCCATGTCCTGGACGTCCTGCCGGGTAGGGAACATAGACACGGGTTGCGTCCGGGTGACCCCACCCATTTGGCCCTGAGCGATGATCGAGACCTCGGTGACGGCAATACCGAGCCTCTTCGCCACCAGCGCATGGCCCGCCTCATGCAGGGCAGCGATACGCAGAATGCCCGGCGCCCGCTCGTCGGGCGGCGCGATCGCCAGCAGCAGGTCCTCCTCGACCAGGGCCCGGTTTTCGGTCCGGGCCCGCGCCCGGGCGCCACGCACCCAAGCCTCGACCGCGGCGGGGGTCGCCTGACCCGCGAGGCGCGTGGCTTGGGTGACGCTTTCAGGTCCCAGCTCAGAGGACAAAAAATGCGCAAACAGCGCCGCGATCTCTGCCTGTGATGTTGCCGGCAGCACGGGAACACGCTGTTCAAGCCGGCCCGGTCGGACCAGAGCGGCATCGAGCCGGCTGAAATAGTTAGTCGCTCCCAGCAGCAATATCGGCTTGCCGGATTTTCGGATCCGATCAATTTGCAACAGCATCAGGGTAATAATGCTATTCCACCACTGCAGATCCTTGGCATCAAGGGAGGCGCGATCGGGCAACGCATCGATTTCGTCGATGAGGCCGATCACCCGCTCGCCGGCCAGCAGTTCGTCGAAAAACCGTGTGCAGGCTTTTGAAACCCCGCCGAGATGACCATCCGAAGACCCGAACCAATCGCCAACGCTGGTTGAGAGGAACTGCCAACCGGCTGACTTTGCCAGCGCCGAGGCGATCAGCGTCTTGCCGACGCCCGGCGGCCCTTCGAGCACCACGCCGGGCAGTTCAGCCGGGGTGATTTTCCCGGCGTCAACCCGGCGCAGGTCGTCGATCATCTGGTTGGCCCAAGCCCGGACCGATCTGCAGAGCGGGATCTCTTCGAGCTTGGGCGTGCGGTCCAGATTGGCCGGCAAGGCCTTTTTCGCCCGGACCCGGCGCAGGCGCCGGACGACCTCGCCGCCAGTGCTGTCC
>JAQGKB010000088.1 GCA_028290345.1 Hyphomicrobiales bacterium
TACCATCGAGGAAGCCTACGAGGTGGCGGATGCGATCGAGCGTGAGGATTTTGAGGACCTGCGTCTCGAACTGGGCGATCTGCTGCTGCAGCCAATCTACCACGCGCAGATGGCTTCGGAGCGCGGGCTGTTCGATATTGGCGACGTGATCCTGGCGATCACGGAGAAACTCATCCGCCGCCATCCGCATGTCTTTGGGCCGGAGGCCGCAGCGAGCGCCGGGATGGCCAAGGAACAATGGGACAAGATCAAGGCCGATGAGCGCGCCGCCAAGGCGGAAAAGCGTGCCGCCGATGCTCCGTCCCCATCGATCCTTGACGATGTCCCCAATGTGCTGCCTGCGCTCGCCCGTGCGGAAAAGCTGTCGCGGCGCGCCGCGAGCGTCGGCTTCGATTGGCCGGATTGGAGGCAGACGCTGAGCAAGGTGCGCGAGGAATTGGACGAGATCGAAGGAGCAGTCGCGGAGGATCGGCCGCAGGCCGAAATCGCAGAGGAACTGGGCGACTTGCTGTTTGCGGCCAGCAATCTGGCGCGGCAGCTGGGTGTCGATGCCGAGGCGGCGCTGAGGGACGCCAATCGCAAATTCACCCGCCGCATCAACTATGTGGAAGCGCGAGCTCGCGAAGACAATGTGCCGATGGCGGATGCCGGCCTGCAGCGGCTCGACGGGTATTGGAACGAGATTCGTGAAGCCGACAAGAAGCGCTAGATGGTCGTGACGCGACCGCGGAAACGGTCGTCGAAGGCCGACTTGTGGCGGGCTTCGACCCGGACGTCATAGTCCATGCCGGTCTCGTCCGGTTCGCCGCGATTAATGATCTCGGTATGGCCGTAGAGCCAGCCGACATCAGCGCCCGCGCTATGCGGAATGTGCACGCGATAGATGCGGCTTTGCTGCGCGAGCGTTGATTCGATTGTGAGTTTCAGGGTTTCGAGCCCCTCACCGCTCTTGGCCGAAACCGGCACGGTCGCAGCAACCCGTCCAGCCGTGGTCGTCGCCGCAATGGCCGCGAGCGTGCCATGCTCGTCGTGCGGCAGCAGGTCGATCTTGTTCCAGACTTCGATGATGGGCGTCTCTTCGGCCGACACGCCAAGTTCGGTCAAAACCTTGAGCACGTCCGATGCTTGCGCGCCGTTGTCTGGGTTGGCGATGTCGCGGATATGCAGGATCACGTCGGCTTCGATGACTTCTTCAAGCGTGGCGCGAAACGCCGCGACTAGATCGTGCGGCAAATCGGCGACGAACCCGACGGTATCGGAGAGCATCGCCGTGCGGCCATGTGGAAGTTCCAGCTTACGGACGGTAGTATCAAGGGTTGCGAACAATAAATCCTCGGCGAACACCCCTGCTCCGGTCAGCGCATTGAAAATGCTTGATTTTCCGGCGTTCGTATAGCCGACAAGTGCAATGATCGGGAAGGTTGCGCCGTCCTTCTTGCCGCGCTGCTGCTCACGGGTCTTCTTGACCTTGTCGAGGCGCGATTCGAGCAGCGCAATGCGCTCCTGCAATTGCCGCCGGTCACTTTCGATCTGGGTTTCGCCGGGACCGCCGAGAAAGCCGAAGCCGCCGCGTTGCCGCTCAAGGTGGGTCCATGAGCGCACGAGGCGGCTCTTCTGGTAGTTGAGATGCGCCAACTCGACCTGCAGCACGCCTTCGCGCGTCGCTGCGCGTTCGCCGAAGATTTCGAGGATCAGTGCCGTACGGTCGAGCACCTTTGCGCCAATCTCGCGCTCAAGATTGCGCTGCTGGATGGGCGAGAGCGCCGCATCGACCAGCAGAAGCTCGATCTTGTCGGCTTTCACACGCGCAGTCAGGGTTTCGACGGTGCCGCCGCCGATGAACGTCGCTGGCTTGATTTCCCGCACCTTGACGATATCGGAAAACACCACGTCGAGCTTGATGGCTTCCGCCAGCCCCTCAAACTCCGCCTTGCGGGCTTCGGCGCTGTGGGCGCTGCTATGGCCACGATAATCCGGGCACACCAACCCTGCCCGCACCGGCGCCGCGCGCTGGTCGATAAAGGCTTGCGGGCCACCGGCGCGGCCCTCTTGCTCGTCGTCAAAATCGTCGGTCATTCGACTCGATCAGTCGCTGTCGCTGGTGACGTGCTCTGGATCGAAGAGCTGGATCGGTGCACCCGGCATTATAGTCGAAATGGCGTGCTTATAAACCAGTTGCGATTGGGCATCGCGCCTGAGCAACAAGCAGAAATTGTCGAACCAGGTGATCACGCCTTGCAGTTTGACGCCGTTCACGAGGAAGATCGTGACCGGGACTTTCTGCTTGCGGACGTGATTGAGAAAGGAATCCTGCAGGTTTTGCGCTTTTTCGGCGGGCATTTCTGGCCTCTTGTTGTGCGGCAGTCGGCGCGAAGGCGACCAAAACTGCCATTTGACGAGAACCTGCCGCCGCCGACAAAGTTCCCAAATTCACGAATTCGTATAACCACCAACAGTATGGCATAGATCACTTTTCGTGCCTACCCGCGCAATAGGCGTAGCGGGTTTGCGCCGGGAACAGACGATGCCGGATTGACTCATAATCCCAATGATTTGATCTTTCGGTGCAAGGCGCTACGTTCCATGCCGACGAACTCGGCGGTCTTGGAGATATTGCCGCCGAATCGCTCGATCTGGGCCAGCAAGTACTGGCGCTCAAAGACTTCCCGGGCATCACGCAGCGGCAGGCTCATCAGATGGGCAGAGGCGTCGGTATCCCCAACCGTGGGTAAGACCTCACCGATATCGGACGGCAGCAGCGCCGCGGTGATGATGCCGTTCTCCGGGGCCTGATCCTTGACCAGAATCAGCAGCCGCTCAATGGAGTTGCGCAATTGGCGGGCGTTGCCCGGCCAATCCTGCGCCTGTAGCACCGCGACCGCATCGTCACCGATACTGAGCCTCTGCAGATTGTGCATGCGAGAAATCTGCTCGAGGAAGATGCTGACCAACGGCGGCACGTCCTCGCGTCGCTCCCGCAGCGGCGCCAGGTGCATCGGAACGATCGAGAGCCGATGGAACAGATCGGACCGGAACTGCCCTTCTTCGATCAGTTGGGCAACATTCTGGGAACTGGAAGAAATGATGCGCACGTCAATCGGCACCGGCACAGTACCGCCGACCCGGTTGAAGCGGTTTTCGACCAAGGTGCGCAGCAGCGCCGCCTGTGCCGGTGCCGGCAGGGTGGCAACTTCCGAGAGATAGAGCGTGCCACCGTGCGCACGCTCGAGCGCCCCGACTTCGGTGCGCAGGGTGCCGGTCTTCTCGCGGGTTTCGCGCCCGAATAGCACCACGGAAACTTCGTCCGCGGAATAGAGCGAGGCGTTGATTTCGACGAACGGGGCATCGGCGCGCGGGCTGCGCTGATGGATAAGGCGGGCGCAGAGCCCTTTCCCCGATCCGGAAGGACCGGAAATGAAGATGCGCGAATTGGTTGGCGCAGATTTCTCGATTACCGCCTTAACCTGCTGCAGAGACGGTGAATTGCCGACCATGTCGACGAGCTTGCTGGTCGAGCGTTCCTTGAGTTCGGCCACTTCGTTCTTCAGGCGGGAGGCTTCGACGGCGCGTTGCGTGATTAGCAGCAGCCGATCGATCTTGAACGGTTTTTCAATGTAGTCGTAGGCACCGCGCTTGATCGCCGATACGGCAGTTTCGACGTTGCCGTGGCCGGAGATCATCACCACCGGCATGTCGGGATGCTGTGCCTGGAACACGTCGAGCAGTTGCAGCCCATCCAGTCGCGAGCCTTGCATCCAGATATCGAGGAACACCAGGCTCGGCCGCCGCCGGGCGATTTCGTTGAGGCCGGAGTCGGCGTCGTGGGCGCGCCTCGCCTCATAGCCCTCGTCTTCCAGAATGCCCGCGATCAAGTCGCGGATATCGTCCTCGTCGTCTATGATTAAAATATCAAGCGCCATTATTGCTCCGCAACCGCATGGATAAGCGGCTCCTTCCTTGCTTTGGGACTGTTGGCCTTGTCGTCCGCCCCCGCAGACGTCTCACCCTCCGGCGCTTCAGGCAATATCAACGGCAGTGTGAAGCTAAAACATGCCCCTACCCGCCCATTTGCATCGGGATCGGAATCGACAAGCTCGACCGTGCCCCCATGCTGTTCAATGATTTTTGCGACAATTGCGAGGCCAAGGCCGGTGCCTTTTTCCCGCGTCGTCATGTAGGGTTCCAGCAGGCGCTGGCGATTTTCTTTGGGCCAGCCCTTGCCGTTGTCGGACACTGAAATCCTCACGCGCTTTCCTTCGATCCGCGCCGAAGTGATGATCGTCGGATCAACGATTTCATTCAGCCCCACGCCTTCGAAGGCTTCGACGGCATTCTTGATCAGGTTCGTAAGACACTGCGCGATCAGCCGGTTATCGAAAAAGGCGATAATCGGATCGTCCGGCAGGTCGGTCTTGACGGCGATCTCAGGCAGGCGAACGCTTTCCAGGAACACCGCCTGTCGCACGGCATCGGAGAGATCGGCTTTCTCGATCGTCGCCTCTGGCATGCGGGCGAAGGACGAGAATTCGTCCACCATGCGGCCGATATCGCCCACCTGACGGATAATCGTATTAATGCATTTGTCAAAGATCTCAAAGTCGTCGGCGAGTTTGCTCGCATAGCGCCGACGCAGGCGCTCGGCCGAGAGCTGGATCGGCGTCAGCGGGTTCTTGATTTCATGGGCAATGCGGCGGGCGACGTCGGCCCAGGCGCCGGTGCGCTGCGCCGATAATAGATCGGTGATGTCATCGAGGGTGAACACATAGCCCTTGGATTCGGTCATCGTGCCCTCGCGGGTCAATTGCACCTGATAGGTGCGATAGTCGGGGCCGGCGCCCAGTTCGATCTGATCACGGATCTGGCCGCGCCGCGAGGATTTTGCCCGTTCGATGACAGGTGCCAGGGCCGGTACGACCTCGCCGATCCCTTTGCCCATCAACGCCAATTCGTCGTCGCCCAGCATTTCGCAGGCGCGTGAATTGACCAAGGTGATCGCCCCGAAAGCGTCGAGACCGACGATGCCGGCCGACACGCCCTCCACCACCGCTTCCGTGAATTGCCGGCGCTTTTCATTGGTCTCGCTGGCGCTGACCAGCGCCTGGCGCTGCGTGCGCAATTGGCGCGTCATGGTGTTGAAGCGCTGCGAAAGGTCCTGCAGGTCACCGCGCCGCTCGACGACCGGGACCTGCACATCGAGATCGCCCTGGCTTACCCGATTGGAGGCAATCATCAGGTGCCGGATAGGATCGACGAGGCGGTTTGCCAGCGCGATGCCCACCCAGAGCGCGGCGAGCAGCAAGACCAGCGCCAACCCGAGATACATGATGGTGAAGGTGATCTGGAATACCAGCCGGTTCGAGGCGTATTGCCGGTACTCGGTAATGTTGTCGTCGGTCTGCCGCATGAATTGCAGCACTTCCGGGTCGACCGGCCGTGCCACGAACAGATAGGTGTTGGTGTAACCGCGCAGCTTCACCACCGCACCGACGAGATTGGTCTCACCCGGCGAAATCAGCGTCGGGGTGCCTTCGACGACGTGGCTGGTGAGCCCGTCCGGGATCTTGGGCGGGGTTCCCGGCACATTGATCTGCGCTCGCATCAGTGTATCGCCATCGCCTGAGATCAGCGTAGTGAACGGCAGCGAGCGGGTGACGGCGAGCGCCGTGAAGATGCGCTGATACTTGTCGCGATCGGTCTCGAAGGTGCCCCTCGCCTGCTCCAGTTCGGTGGCCATCCAGATGATGTCGTCGCGCAGCACTTGCGCGTGCTCGAGCATATAGGAGCGCGCCACCAGCCGAGAACTCTCGACCATCGAACGCGTCCGCTCCGAAAACCATTGGTCCAGGCCTTGGTTGAGCGAGATGGTCGCCACCACGGCGACGATGATAGCAGGTACGGCGGCGCCGATGGCGAACATCGCAACCATGCGGATCTGCAGCCCCGCACCCACCTGCTTGTGTATGCCCGCTTCGAGCAACAGCGCAGCCTCCGTCAATACCAGCGCGATGACCATCAGCACCAGCAGACCGTTGGCGATCCAGATCACCGTCCAGATTTCCGGCGACGGTTCGATGTTGGTGACGCCCGTCATGATCATGAACGAGGCGGATGAGACGATAACGGCGGTGATGACGACTACCAGCCCAATCAGTCGAATGGCCTGCTTGCCGCGGCCCCGAAAAAACGGCGCCGGCATCCGTTGCAGCTGCGCCGCGGCGGGCACCGGTCCGATGCTCTCGGAAGGAAGATTCGTGTCGTTCATGTCACAGGCCGAGCGGCGTTCCTTGCATTAGCAATCACAATGCACTGGAATTGCGCCGAATTCCAGCCCGCTATGGCCTCATATGTTGCAAAAATGCAACATATGATCCGTTCGGGCGGCTCGGCCCTGAATTGGCGGGCCGATTGCCTGGATAGTCGTATCAGCCCTGGCGTCGCGATTGCTTCACGATTTCTATGCTGTGGGCACGGATTTTCTTGCGCAGAGTGTTGCGATTGAGGCCCAGCAAATCCGCCGCCTTGATCTGGTTGCCGCCGCAGGCATTGAGCGCCATGGCGATCAGCGGAGCCTCGACACGATCGAGGACGCGCTGATAGAGCCCGGCCGGCGGCAGGTTGGGTTCGTGCTCGCGCAGCAACTGAGCGACGTGTGTCTCCACAGCGGTCGAGACGTCCACCGGCCCGCCATTGGTCGAAACGGGCTGCCGATCGGCGATGTTGAGCTCGTTCTGGACGATCTCCAGCGAAATGCTCTCGTCGGCATAGAGCGCTGAGAGCCGCCTCACCAGATTTTCCAGTTCGCGCACGTTGCCCGGCCAGGAATAGTTCTGCATCAGGCGGACAGCGTCGGGGGCGATTGTCTTGACCAACTCCCCCTCGCGCTGTCCGGTCTTCAAGAAATGCGTCACCAGATCACCGATGTCGTCGACGCGCTCACGCAGTGGCGGTAGTCGGATCGGCACGACGTTCAGGCGGTAGTAGAGATCTTCCCGGAATAGGCCCTGCCGGATCAGTTGGCTGAGGTCGCGGTGCGTGGCGGCGACGATGCGGACATTGGTCTTGATGGCGGTGCGACCGCCGACCATGGTGTATTCGCCCTCCTGCAGCACGCGCAGCAACCGGGTCTGCGCATCCATCGGCATATCGCCGATTTCGTCGAGGAACAGCGTTCCACCCTCCGCTTGTTCGAACCGGCCGGAGGAGCGCGCCATGGCGCCGGTGAAGGCACCCTTCTCGTGGCCGAAGAGTTCGGCCTCGATGAGGTCGCGCGGAATCGCGGCCATGTTGATGGCGATAAAGGGGCCATTGCGGCGCTTGCCGAAGTCGTGCAGCGCCCGCGCCACCAACTCCTTGCCCGTGCCACTCTCGCCGGTGACCATCACCGTCAAATCGGTCTGCATCAGCCGCGCCAAGGCGCGATAGATGTCCTGCATGGCGGTCGAGCGGCCAACCAGGGGCATGGTCTCGCCGGGCTCTTCGGCCTTGCGATCGCCGGTGGTCGGCTTCTTGGCGTCGGCTAGCGCTCGCTGCACCACCGAGAGCACTTCGGCGATATCGAACGGCTTGGGCAGGTATTCGTAGGCGCCCACTTCGTTGGCGCGGATCGCGGTCATGAAGGTGTTCTGCGCGCTCATCACGATCATCGGCAGATCCGGGCGCAATTTCTTGATCTTTGGCATGATGTCGAAGGCATTGCCATCCGGCATGTGCACGTCGGTGATCAGCAGGTCGCCCTCGCCGCGGCTCACCCAGTTCCACATGGTGGACATGTTGCCGGTCGGCCGGACCTCATAGCCCGCCCGCGTCAAGGCCTGGTTGAGCACCATGCGAATGGCGGCATCGTCATCAGCCAGAAGAACCGTGTGGCTCATGCAGTCAGCTCCTCATCGGATTGTGTGCCGTAGGCGCCACTGGCCACCGGCAGTAGAATACGGAAACGGGTGCGGCCGGGCCGGCTGTCGCTGTCGATGACGCCGCCATGGTCGCCGATGATTTTCGCGACTAGCGCGAGACCGAGTCCCGAGCCATTCGCCTTCGTGGTCACGAACGGATCGAAGAGGATCGGCAGGATATCCGGTGGCACGCCCGGTCCGTTGTCCTCGATGAGGATTTCGAGGGGCAGGGAAATGCGCGCCGATACGCCGGTGACGCTGATGCGGATGCCGGGCCTGAATGCCGTCGAGAATTTGATTTCGGGCTTTTGTGTGCGTTCGAGGGCTTCCGCTGCATTCTTCACTAGATTGAGGAAGACCTGCACCAATTGGTCGCGATTGCCATAGACCGGCGGCAGCGATGGATCGTATTCCTCGGAGAACGTGATGCCGCGCGCCACACCGTTCTTGGCCAGCAGCTTTACCCGATCAAGCACCACGTGGATGTTG
>JAQGKB010000133.1 GCA_028290345.1 Hyphomicrobiales bacterium
TTTGTCCCATTTTGGACAAAAGGAAAGCCCGGAACCGAATCAAGCTTTGTACATTTAGCCTTGGTCGAAACGCTCAAGGCGGGTCACAAATTGCAGAGATTCCTGATCACCGGAGGCTGCGGCTTCATCGGGCGCCATGTCGCCCGGGAACTGCGGGACCAAGGCTATAGCGTGCGCGTCCTCGATGCCCTGATTGATCAGGTGCACGGACGAGCCGGACCGGGCGATGTATCCGGGATCGAGTTCATCCAGGGTGACGTGCGCGACGCTGAAGTGGTCGAGCGTGCGCTCGATGGCGTCGAGGGAGTGTTCCACCTTGCCGCCGAGGTGGGTGTCGGCCAATCCATGTACGAGATTGCCCGCTATGTCGGGACCAACGACCTCGGCACCGCCGTGCTGTTGCAGGCGATGATCAAGCGCCCAGTTCGCCGCATTGTCGTCGCCTCCTCGATGAGCGTCTATGGCGAAGGGCTCTATCGCAAGCCGGACGGCACGATACTCGGCAATGTGCAGCGCAAACCGGACCGGATCAAACGCGGCTTATGGGACCCCACCGATGAGGATGGCGCGCCGCTGACGCCTTTGCCCACCGATGAACAAAAACCAGTCGACCTCGCCTCGATTTACGCCCTGACCAAATATGCTAAGGAGCGCGCCGTGCTGATCTTCGGGCAAGCCTACGGCGTCGGCGCGGTGGCGCTGCGGCTGTTCAACGTCTTCGGCACGGGTCAGGCGCTTTCCAACCCTTATACCGGGGTTCTGGCCAATTTTGCTTCGCGGCTGATGAACGGCGAGCGCCCTCTCATTTTCGAGGATGGCCGGCAGAAGCGGGATTTCGTGCATGTGCGGGACGTGGCGCGTGCCTTCCGCCTGGCCATGGAACGACCGCAAGCCGCCGATCACGTCATCAATATCGGCAGCGGCGACGCTTATTCGATCGCGCAGGTCGCGACGCTGCTCGCCGAAGCGATGGGCGTGCCGCACCTCACCCCCGAGATTATGCAAAAAGCCCGCGCCGGCGACATTCGGAACTGCTTTGCCGATGTATCGAAGGCGCAGGACCTATTGGGGTTCGAGCCCCGGTTTCGGCTGGAAAATTCTCTCGGCGAGCTCGCTGAGTGGGTGCGCGGCCAGACGGCTGTCGACAGGGGGGCTGAGATGAAGCGGCAACTCGAAGAGCGGGGGCTGGTCTCGTGAGCCCGGCCCCGGAAGTGCTTGCAGGAACCGAAGCGGCAACGGGGCAAGAGGAGTTCTCCGCCCCCGCCCGCATTGGCCAGGTCCAGCCCGTACTGATCGTGGGGGGCAGTGGTTTCATCGGCTCCAATCTGGCGCAAAGCTTCCTCGCCGAGGGCGACGAGGTGATCGTACTGGATAATCTCAGCCGTCCAGGGGTGGAGCAGAACCTTGATTGGCTGCAGGCCAACCACGGCGACAGGGTGCACCCGGTGATCGCCGATATTCGTAACCCCGACGCGATCGAGCCGGCATTTGCCGATGCAAGGGCGGTGTTTCACCTTGGTGCGCAAACGGCAGTCACCACCAGCTTGGTGGAGCCGGTCGAAGACTTCGAGATCAATGCACGGGGTACGCTCAACGTGCTTGAAGCCGCTCGCCGGACCCACCGGCAAGTGCCGGTGATTTTTGCCAGCACCAACAAAGTCTATGGCGGGCTGGACGATCTCGAAATGATCGAGCACGGGGATCGCTATTCGCCGCGCGACGAGGCTGTTCGAGCCCATGGGGTAAGCGAGTCCCGAAAGCTGGACTTTTGTACCCCCTACGGCTGCTCGAAGGGTGTCGCGGATCAATATGTGCTCGACTACGCACACTCCTATGGCCTGCCCACTGCAGTGCTGCGGATGAGCTGCATCTACGGTCCCCGCCAGTTCGGCACCGAGGATCAGGGCTGGGTCGCCCATTTCCTGATCCGCGCGCTGAGCGGGGAGGCGATCTCGATCTACGGCAACGGCAAGCAGGTGCGCGATGTGCTGCATGTCAGCGATGCCGTGGCCGCCTACCGGGCGGTACTGGACGGCATAGAGGGCGTGAAGGGGCAGGCCTTCAACCTCGGCGGCGGCCCGTACAATGCCATCAGCCTGCAGATGCTGCTGCGCGAAATCGGCCGCATCACTGGCCGCGACGTGCCGGTGACCTATGCGGACTGGCGGCAGGGCGATCAGGCCTTCTTCGTTGCGGACACCATGAAACTCGAGCAGGCCCTTGGCTGGAAAGCCAAGAAGGCGTGGCGGGACGGCGTGATGGACCTCGCCCGCTGGCTCGCCGAAAACCGGCTCGGGAAATCCAGGGTCATGAAGGAAAGGGTCAGCGCATGAAAATTGCCCTGGTCAATCCCTTTTGGACCTACGAGGGCAGCATCTATTTTGGCTGCCGCCAGCCGCACCTGCCGCTTGAGCTGGGGTATTCGAAAGCCCTGCTCGAAAAGGCTGGCCATGAGGTGCTGATGCTCGACGGGCAGTTGCAAGGCCTCGACAACGAGGCCCTGGCCGGGCGGGTCGCGGCATTTGCCCCCAAGATGACTGTCGTCACCACGGCGCCGACGTACCTGTTCTGGCGCTGTGCGCCGCCGGAACTGCGCGTTCCAGCGGAGTTCCTGACGCTACTCGGCAAACGCGGCGGCAGGACGGTGGCGGTGGGCCCGCACGGTTCGGCCACCCCTGCCCCGACCCTGCGGAAGCTTGGCGTCGATATCCTGGTGAGAGGCGAGTGCGAAGAAATCGTGGCGGCCCTTGCGGAGGCGGCCGATTGGAGCGGCGTTCGCTCCACCGCCTATCTGGAAAATGGTGAACTGGTAGGCAACGGCCCGGTTCATGCCAGCAGCTTCGTCGACCATCCGGCGCTCTCCTGGCCGACGGAATGGCTGCAGGGCCACCACCATCACCACCATCGCTTCGACGACATGCAAAGTGGGCTGGGGGCCGAAGTCGAAGCGTCGCGGGGCTGCCCCTACAATTGCAGTTTTTGCGCCAAGATCGATTTTCGCGATGGCTACCGGCGACGCGACCATGACGCGATCGTCGAGGAAATCGACCAGCTGATCGCGCAGGGCGTCGGCTACATCTACTTCATCGATGAGATCTTCCTGCCGCAGAAGGCGCTGCTCGAGGCACTGGTGGACCGCGACATCCGGTTCGGAGTGCAAACCCGGATCGACCTCTGGAAGCCCGACCTGCTGGAGCTTTTGGGCGCCGCTGGGTGTGTATCGATCGAGGCTGGGTTGGAAAGCCTCACGGTCGAGGGCCGCGAGATGCTGGCGAAGCGCTGCCGGCTCGGCACCGAGGAATTGGCCGAGTTGCTGATCAAGGCGCGGCGGCATGTGCCTTTCGTGCAAGCCAACCTGATCGGCGTGGTGCAGGACGAGCAGGCGCTGATAGACTATTGGCGCAACTACCTGATTTCGCACGGCGTATGGGCAAACGAGCCGGTGCCCCTTTACCCCTATCCCAGTTCGCCCAGCTATCGCGAAATCTGGGGCGAGCCGGACGATCTGGCGTGGGAACGCGCCCATGCGCATTACCTCAACTCGTTCAAAACCTTCAGTGACATCCAGGACAAGCGGCCACGGCCACTCAAAGAACTGGAAGACGCATGCTGCAAAGTCTGAGCGCCAAACCTCATCGCATGGTCATGACTCTCGACGCCGTCGGCGGGGTCTGGCGCTATGCCATCGATCTCGGCAGGGCACTGGCCGAAACTGGTGTCGATATGGTTTTCGTGGGCTTGGGGCCCGAGCCGTCGAGTGCGCAGCGGCAGGAAGCGGAGTTGGTGGGCGAACTGATCTGGCTCGATGCGCCGCTCGACTGGATGGCGGAACGCGA
>JAQGKB010000146.1 GCA_028290345.1 Hyphomicrobiales bacterium
ATAGCGATAGAGGCCCCGCGGGGTCAGTTTGCCGGGTGGTTCCAGCGTCAATTCGCCGGCGCCGCGCTACCTTGGATGCTGCCGGTCATCGTGGTGATCGGAATTTTCTACCTCTATCCGGTCTTCGACGTCTTCCGCCTCTCCTTCACCGACGTGACGCTGATCGGCAACCGCGAAGACTATACGTTTGCCTCGATCGTCAACGCGATCAATTCCCCGCAACTGCCTGGTATCCTGCTTGCCACCGGCATCTTCGTCGGCGGCAGCGTCATCGGTCAACAAATCCTGGGCCTGATCATCGCCCTGGTGGTGATCCGCGGCGAAAGGCGCCATCTGGTAGGCACCACGCTGCTGCGCACGACCGCGCTCATCGCCTGGGTGGTGCCCGGTATCGCAGGCGGCATCGTCTGGCAGATGTTGTTCAGCGAGGCGCCGTATGGCGGCCTCAACAGCCTGTTGCGGATGATGCACATGCATCCCGTAGCATGGCTTTCCGATCCGGCTATCGCGCCATGGTCCGTCGTCATCGCCAACATCTGGCGCGGCACCGCCTTTTCCATGGTGGTGATGTATGCCGGGCTCAAGGCGATCGATCCGACCCTGCTCGAAGCCGCCGAGGTTGATGGCGCCTCGTCCCTGCAGCGGCTACGATTTATTGTGTTACCGCAACTGCGGGCCGCAATTCTGGTGAACATGATCCTGATCACCATTCAGACGATGAACACCTTCGACGCCATTATCTCGCTGACCGGCGGCGGCCCCGGCCGCGCCACCGAGGTGATTTCGCTCTATACTTTCAACATTGTGTTCAGGAACTACGACCTGTCCGGTGGCAGCGTGATCTCGGTGCTGATGCTGCTCATCAGCCTGGGCCTTGCCTTCGTCTATGCCATGTTCCTGCCCAAGGAGGACCAGACATGAACGCCAAGACGCCCGCCCGCCTGGGCGATGCCGCGAGCTATCTGTTCATGCTGGTGGCCTTCGCGTTTTTCGCTGGCCCGCTGCTTTGGCTCTTGTCGCTGGCCAGCCGCGACAAGCGCGAAATCTACCTCGGCATTGCACGCTTCATTCCCAAGAACCCGACGTTCGACAATTTCGTGACCGTGATGACCAACAGTTTCTTTCCGACCTATCTCTGGAACGGGTTGAAGCTGGCGTCGCTCAGCGCCGTCGGCGTCCTCATCGTCGCAATGCCCGCAGCCTATGCCTTCTCGCGCTTCACCTTTCGCGGCAAAGGCATCTGGATGATGGCGCTGCTGGCCTTCCAGATGATTTCGCCGCTGGTGATCATGGTGCCGCTCTACCGCTACATGAACAAATTGGGGCTGATCGACACGCATTTCGGAGCGATCATGGTCTACATCGCGCTCGGCGTGCCGCTGGCATCCTGGCTGCTGAAAGGCTCGATCGACAGCATTCCCAAAAGCCTCGACGAAGCGGCGATGATCGACGGCTGCTCCAGGTTCGCGGTGTTCTGGCGCATCATCCTGCCGCTCTCCGGCCCTGGGGTCGCGTCCGTCTTCATCATCACGGTTATCGCCGGCTGGTCGCAGTTCCTGGTGCCGTTCCTGCTGCTGACCCGAAACGACCTGCTGCCGATCGGCGTCGGTATATTTAACTTCAAGGGCATGCAGACCGACTCCTCGATCCAGCTGCTGGCGGCCGCATGCCTTATCTCGGTTGTACCCGCCATTGTGGCCTTCCTGACGCTCCAGAGATTCATCCTGGGGGCGATGACCGCCGGCGCGGTCAAGGGCTAGGCCAAGCCGGAACTAAAACTTTCAACCAAGGTGCGCATCGGCGAACTTGCGCTTGGCGCGCACGCGAAACCTGCCCTGTCGAGGGCAAGCCCATCGGGCTCGGCGATACTTGGCCTCGTAGCGATGGCGCGACGCCCGCCATCGCGCGGATCGTCGACAAGCTCCTCGACCGAGGATGCGGCGGCGCTCGGCGCTGCCGCCATGTTCACGGCGGCCGCCCTCATGCTCGGCTCGGTGGATCCGGCCAACGGACGCGGCTGCCGCTGCAAATTCCCGAACGGAAGCCCGCGTGATGGCACGGGCGCCACGATACCAGCAGCACGGCGCTGGCTGGTGGCGCTACACCCTGCCCGGCAGCGGCTTGCTGAATTGGCAGCAATTTCGGCAGCAGGCCCGGGCGTTCGGATTTGACGGCACAATCTCGATCGAGCATGAGGATGCCGATTTCGGCTGGCCGGGCAAGGACCTCGGGGCCGGCTACGAAGGTGAGCGCAAGGCCCTCGCGTTTTTGAGGAAGACGCTCGCCTCAATATAGCCTTAACTGCACGACAGGTCGGGTCAGCGAAAACATGCAGGTGCGGCGTTGCGCCCCGTGGTCTTTACTTCATCATCGGCTATAAGCGTCAACCAGTTGAAGCAGGGTGTACAATGAATCGTCGCGATCTTCTTGCGTTCTCGGCAAGTGCGCTTGCCTTGTCGTTTTCTTCGGCAATAGCCAAGGCGGCCGTGCCGGTGCCGTTCGACTGGGCGATGACGCCGCCGACCGATGACCGGCAGAAATTCATCGACTGGATGATCGCGAACCGCGGCGAGGATGCCAAATACCTCGGTCAACGGTTCGATCGCTACCAGGTAATGCTGCGGAACAAGGACCTCTGGGACAAGCGCACCGAGAGCGGGTTCCTGCTGACGCCGCGCGAAGAGTTCGTGCTCAAGCCGAATCTCAGCCGGGTTTATGAGAGCGCGTTCCTTGATATCAATTTCGGCGTCACGATTTCCGGGCCGCACCTGGTCGGGCGCATGACCTCGACGATCAACGTGCAGCAGGGCGAAAAGGTGCTCGAGATCGGGACCGGCTCAGGCTATCAGTCGGCCTTCCTTTCGCACCTGACCGACAAGGTCTATACCATCGAGATCATCAAGCCGCTGGCCGAGCGGACGCGCGGCATCTACGACGCGCTGATCGCCAAGGGCTATTCAGAGCTCAAGAACATCAATACCAAGAATGCCGACGGGTACTACGGCTGGGCCGATGCCGGCCCGTTCGACAAAATCATCATCACTGCCGGCATCGATCACATTCCGCCCGATCTGCTGCAGCAGCTGAAGCCCGGTGGCATCATGGTCATTCCGGTCGGTCCTCCGGGCGCGCAGCACGTGCTCAAGGTGAACAAGGTTCAGGCTGCGGATGGCTCGTTCAACATCACCCGGTCCGACATCTACAACGGCAAGATCGTGCCGTTCGTGCCCTTCACCAAGCTCGAAGGCGACAAGATCGTCGGCAATCACAACGGCTAGATTTCTAAACGGCCCGGGCGCATGTTGCCGCTTGGGCCGTTGATTCCGTTGAGCTGCATCCAAGGAATTCCGCATGGGGACGCAGGTTCCGTCACAAGCGCGCCTTGCCTCCGCCGCACGGATCGTACCGCTATACCTTGCGGTTGGGCTGATTGCCGGCGCGGTCATCGCGCTGCAGATTTCCATCATGCGCGTCTTCGCTGTCGGGAGCTGGGCACATTTCGGCTCGCTCGTCGTCAGCCTCGCCATGCTCGGGTTCAGTCTCGCCAGCGTGGTGATTTTCCTGTTCAAGGGCTGGTTCGAGCAACATTGGCGCGGCTCCGCGACGGTGGCGCTGCTGCTGTTCGGGCCGCTGACCGTCGCTTCCAACCTTATCGCGCAGATGGTGCCATTCAACGCCATCTTCCTGATTTCCGATCCGGTGCAGAAATGGCGGCTGTTCGCCAATTTCCTGCTGTATCTGCTGCCGTTCCTGTCGGGCGCCTTCTTCCTCGGCATCATCTTCCTACGGAATCGCGAGGGGTTCGGGCGGGTGTATTTCGCCGACCTCACCGGATCAGGTCTTGCCGGGTTCGTCGTGCTGTTGGCGATGTACCTGTTCTCGCCGGAGAACCTGATCGCCGTGCCACTGCTGCTCTGGGGCGCGGGCGGCATCCTGTGGTTCGTCGCAGATCGCAACCGTAACAACGCCACCGCCATAGCGGTACTGGCGGCAATCTGCATCGCGGCCTATCACTTCCTACCCGCGATGCTCGGTACCCCTGATATCGCGGTCTCGCAATACAAAGGCGTTTCGTACGCCCGCAATTTCCCGGACGCGCAGCGCATTTACCGCAATATTTCCCCCTTCGGTGACCTGCAGGTTTATTCCAGCTCGTATATGCATTTCGCGCCGGGGCTCTCGGACAATGCAGCGTTCACCCTGCCCGAGCTGCCGCCCAATATCTATGTAGGCATGTATCTCGATGGCGACGGGCCGGACGGCATCATGCGCGAACTGCCGGCCAATGAAGCAGCGTATTTCCGCTTCCTGCCGATGTACTACCCATACGTGCTGAAGGCGCATCCGAAGACCTTCGTCGTACAATTCGGCGGCGGCATTTCAACGATGACGGCGCTGCACGGCGGCTCGGACAGCGTCACCGTGGCCGAGAGTAATCCGGCGGTTCTGCAGGCGTTCCGCGATCCCAGCCTGCGCGATGTCACCGCCAATATTCTCAACGATCCAAAGGTGCACGTGGTCGACTACGACGGGCGGCTGTTCCTGTCGCACACACCGGAGCGGTTCGATATCGTCGACCTCAGCCTCGCGGATTCGGTCGGCCTCTCCAATCCGGGCGGCTTCGCCATCAGCGAGAAATATTCCTACACCCAGGAAGCCATGCTCAGCTACATGCGAGCCCTCGCCGACGGCGGCATCCTGTCGGTGACGCTGTGGAACAAGGAGGAGCCGCCCAAATCCATCCTGAAGCTCTACTCGACGATCGGCGCGGCGGCCAAGGAGTTCGACCCGGGCAATGCCGCCAATTCGGTGTTCGTGGTCTCGACCTACCTCTCGACCACCACGGTGCTGTTCAAGAAGGGCGGCTTCACCGCCGCCGAACTTACCAAGCTGCGCGACTATACCCGGTCGATGTCCTACGACGAGATCTATTCGCCCGGCCTACCCTTCGACACCACGCAGACCCAATCGATCCTTGATCAATACCACGGCTCGATCTTCGGCGACGCCACTGCCGACGCGGCCAATCCTGGGATCGGCACCGCTGCGGCCAGCGCGCCGACCGCTACTGGGTCGCCGACCGGCGCCGACCCGACGGCAGCGGATCCAACCGGGCCCGATGCCGGCGCCGCCGACCCGACCGGACCATCCGCCGACCCGACCGGACCATCCGCCGGCCAGAGCCCGCCAGATACGGCGAGCGTGGTTCCGGCCACCACCTTGGGCCGGCTTGCCTGGCATTATCTAATGAACGGCGGCTGGGACGATATCGCGCAACAGTACGTTTTCGATACGCGCCCACTGACCAATGATCGCCCCTACTTCGCGGCCTATGTCAAAACCGGCGACCTAGGCAAGACGCTCGACCGACTTGATGTTTTCCAGGACGATTGGGGCTATCTGCTGCTGTGGGCAACGCTCGGCATTGCCTGCATCACAGCGGCGTCGCTGATCCTGCTGCCGATGATTTTCGGCTGGCGCGTGGTCTTCAGCCGCTCGCGCGGCAAGTTCGGCACCATCGTCTATTTCGCCTGCCTCGGGCTCGGCTACATCATGGTCGAGGTGGGGCTGATCAGCCGCTTCACCCTGGCCCTGAGCAATCCGACCGTTTCGGCCTCAGTGCTGATCGCCGGCATGCTGGTATTTTCCGGTCTCGGGAGTCTCGTTTCCGGCAAGATTCTCGATAGCGCCCGCGCCCTGTTGCCCATGGTCTTCGTCGGCATCGCCGTGCTGCTGCTCGGCTACGGGATGTTCCTGGGACCGGTGCTCGATTGGATCGGCGCGTATCCCTATGCGCTCCGGCTGTTGTTTTGCTTTGCGCTGATCGCGCCGCCGGCCTTCTTGATGGGCTTTCCGATGTCGACGGCAATGACCTGGCTGGCGCGGCTTGACAAGGACCACCTCTTCGTCTGGGCCTGGGGCATCAATGGGTGCTTTTCTGTGATCGGCGCCGCGGCCGTGCCGATCATCGCGACCAGCTTTGGCCTCGCTGCCGTGCTCGAGACCAGCAGCGCGGCGTACCTCTTGGCCATCCCAGCATTTTTCGCAGTTGTGATGCCGGCCCGAGCAGTGACAAAGTCAGTACCAGCTTGATTCGGAACTGGTCTGATGCGGCACGCCATTCATATCTGGGCGCTGACAATGGTGCTGCTCGCGGCGGCGAGCTCTGGCGCATGGGCAGCGACTCTGCAATGGCCGCTCTCCGCGCCTCGTTCGGCCCTCATCCGGTTCAGTACCGCGCCCTTCCCCTATCGCGGCACAATGCCCGACGGGGAAACGCCGTTTCTGGACGCACATGACGGCGCACGGGCCGGACATACGTCGGGACGAGCCGGTGTCTATTGGGAAGATCAGACTTTTAGCGACAATCGTTCGCTGATCGCCTTCCCCAAGGGCTTCGATCCGCGGCGACCGGCGGTGATCGTGGTCTATTTCCACGGCAATGGCGCAATCCTGGCACGCGACGTGGCGGACCGTCAGCGCGTCATCGACCAGGTGCAGGCCTCGGGGCTCAATGCCGTGCTGGTCGCACCGCAATTTGCCATCGACGCGCTGGATTCAAGCGCCGGGCGGTTCTGGATGCCGGGTGCATTCGCCCAGTACATGTCGGAGGCCGCGGCGAACATGGCCAACCTGCTGGATGTCCGGAGGGATCGCGCCAGCTTCGACAAGCTACCCATCATTCTGGTTGCCTATAGCGGCGGCTACAACGCGGCCGCCTACGCGCTTTCGGTCGGTGGCGCCGCGAAGCGGATCAAGGGCGTGGTGCTGCTCGACGCGGCGTTTGGCGAACCCGACAAGTTTGCCGATTGGATCGAGCGCCGGCATAACTCAGCGTTTTTTTTCAGCGCCTACCTCGATGATGCCGAACCCGGCAATGAAAAGATTGCAGGATTGGTGACGAGGCAAGGCATCGCTGCTTCGGCGCGACTTCCGGAGCGCCTCGGCCCCGGCTCGATCTCGTTCGTCCCGGTCGGCGAGGGCGCCAACCACAATGATTTCGTCACCAGCGCCTGGGTGGCGGACCCGCTCTCATGGCTGCTCGCACGGATTCCTGGATATCCGCGCCCGAGATAGACCTACTCCGCCCGGGCCTTGCGCCGGCGGTAGATGAACCAGGCGATAGCGGCCACAACCAGCGCCGCGATGGCAAAATCGGCGAGGTGGAAGGCCGAGCGGATAGCCGGGTTGCTGTCCCATTGCTCGCCGAGCACCTGTCCGACATAGGCGAGCAGCAAGCACCAGAGCCACGAGCCGATGAAGCTATAGATCTGGAACTTCCAGACATTCATGCGCGCAAAGCCTGCCGGCAAGGCGATGAACGTCCTGATTAGCGGCAGCAGCCGCCCGACAAAAATGGTGACCGTTCCGAAGCGATCGAAAAAGCGCTGTGCAGCATCGATATCGCTGGTATCGAGCAACACATAGCGCCCCCAGCGCTCGACCACCGGCCGGCCGCCCCAGGCGCCAATAGCGTAGGCGATGGTGGAGCCCAGATTGCAGCCGATTGCGCCGGCGGTTGCCACCCCCAACAGGGTGAAGCGGCCGGTCGAGACCAGATAGCCGGCGAACGGCATGATGATTTCCGATGGCAACGGGATGCAAGCCGACTCGATCGCCATGAGGATGACAATGCCGACGTAACCGGTGGCGGAAATGGCGCCGACGATGCCGGACGCTAGCAGGTCAATCAACTGGTTCACGGCATCATCACATGTACAATGGTGCCGCATCCCTACCCGAAGCAGCCCGCCCCGACAACGCGCCCCAGCTTAAAAAATTGTAAGGACCGTTCCGGCCTGCCCAACCCGGCCCAGTCAGATGTAGGCAGCCCAGCCGAAATACCGGGTCAAGCGACGACCTTGGCCTTCCGGCCCTTGGGTGCGGGCACGCCCGCCTTGCGGCCGAGACCGTTGGATTTGGCGAGCGAGGAGCGGGTCGCGGAATAGTTGGGGGCGACCATCGGGTAGTCCGCTGGCAGCTTCCATTTCTCGCGATATTCCTCAGGCGACAGATTGTAGTGCGTGCGCAAGTGCCGCTTGAGCGATTTGAACTTCTTCCCGTCCTCGAGGCAGATGAGATAGTCCGGGGTGATGGATTTCCGGATCGAGATCGCCGGCTGTAGTTGCTCCTCGACCTCAGCGGCCTGCTCGCCGGCGCTGAGCCCTTGCAGGGCGGCGTAAACGTCGGTCAATAATTTTGGCAGATCGGAGGCCGCGATGGCGTTGTGCCCGACATAAGCACAAACAATGTCGCTGCTCAGGCCAATCAGGGGATCGCTTTCGCCCTCGGACTCTTCCATCGGATACCGTTCCTCAAATACTGTTCTGGGTGCAACTTACGCAACCGCTTTACTAGGTCAATTTCTTTCTCGCGGGGCACACAATAAAAGTGGCCTCGCTCGAGCACGTGAGAAGCCTTTCTTGCAACGCGACATCGGCCGTCATGGTTCAATAAGAGTTTCTCCCGCCTCGCCATTTGGGCAAGACACGACCCGGACATGAAGAAAGTGCGCCTCGACTGCGCTCGTCTGCGGCCAATCTCGAAAACTGTTGCTGGAGCGCTTGGGCACCGGGGAGTCGCCTGTGCAACTTCGCATTGACGAGCAAACGATTCGGCTTGGGCTATCATGGGGCAAAATCTTTCTGTCGAGACTCCTGACACCGGCAGCCCCATTTCTGGAATCCATTTCCTCCGTTGCAGGCTTTATCCAAGACTGTGACTGCCGAGCGTGCCAAACTAGTGGAAATACACCCGGAGAGGAGCAAGCCATGTCTGATGTCATTGGGTCGCCTACCATCACCGAGCATGAAGCCCAGCAAGTGGAACTTGCGAACGCCACCAGCAAGCCGGCCGTGATGTTCGTTCACGGCCTCTGGCTGTTGCCCAGCAGTTGGGACCGTTGGGCGAGGCTGTTCGAAGAGGCCGGATTTACCGCATTGACGCCGGGCTGGCCCGACGACCCGGATACGGTCGACGAGGCGAACGCCAATCCCGAAGTGTTCGCCCACAAATCCGTCGGCCAGGTTGCCGACCATTTCGATCAGATCGTCAGCGGCCTGGAGCAGAAACCGGTGATCATCGGTCACTCCTTCGGCGGGCTGCTGGCGCAGATACTCGCGGGCCGCGGCCTTGCCCGCGTCAGCGTCGCGATCGATCCGGCGCCGTTCCGCGGGGTCCTGCCCCTGCCCTTTTCCTCACTGAAATCGGCTTGGCCGGTGCTGGGAAATCCCGCCAATCGCAATCGTGCGGTGCCGCTGACCTATGATCAGTTCCGCTACGGCTTTGCCAATGCGGTCAGCGAGACCGAGGCGAAGGAACTTTACGAAAATTTTGCGGTCCCCGCCTCAGGCAAGCCGCTGTTCCAGGCGGCAGCGGCCAACGTCAACCCGTGGACCGAAGCGCAGGTCAATACCGCCAATCCGGACCGAGGGCCGCTGCTGATCATCTCTGGCGAGAAGGACCATACGGTTCCGCGCGCCATCGCCGAAGCCTCGTACCACCAGTACAAGCATAACCCGGGCGTGACGGAGTTCGTCGAGATGCCCGGTCGGGGCCACGCGCTCACTATCGACAGCGGCTGGCGCGAAGTCGCAGAAACCGCGCTGGCCTTCGCCAAGCGGTTCGTTTGATTTGAACGTCAGGTAGGCGGACCGCTGGCCCGCCTACTCACGCACCACTGCCGCCGAACGCCGCGCGACCGAGAGCCAGCCGACGAAGGTCTTGGCCGATTCACTCGGGCTTGGTGACGTTTGCAACCGTCGAGGCCCGCTCGCTGGTGATCCACGCGTCGCCGTTCCACTCGCGCACCGTCACGGTGATGACGCCGTTCACGATATCGATGACATTATAGGCGTTCGGCTCGCCCCGGAGCCGGGTCGAGATCGTTGACGACGCCTGCGCAATGAGGATGGGCGCGACCGCCGCCTCGCGGGGGCCACTCGGTTCCCCCTCCCGGATTTCCCGCTCGTGCTTACGCACATAGGACAGATGGAAATGGCCGGAGAGCACGAGCCGCACGCCGAGGCGGCCAAAGGCCTCAAGGGCGCGATCGGCATGTTCGACGTTCCGCATCGGCTTGAGCATCGGGCCCTCGGGCAGCAGCAGCGGATGGTGCGCGACGACCACCCGCACAGCATCATCCGGCGCCGCGGCGAAGCGTGCTTCCAGGTCGCGGAGCTGATAGCGGCTGATCGAGCCCTGCGCCCAATCGAGGCTCGGCCGTAGGCGGCGCGAGGTCTTGATGCCGGCAATGGCCACGCCATCGACGTTGAGGAAAGGTTCGATGTCGTCGGCGATGAAGCGGCGGTAGTTTCCATAAGGATCGAGGAACCGCTTCAGGAGATTGATCGCCGGCACATCGTGATTGCCCGGCACCGCCAGGACCGGCGCGGTCAACGTGTCGAGGAAAGCACGGGCCTCGGCGAATTCGGCGGAGCTGCCAACCATGGTGAAATCACCGCTGACGACGACCAGATCGGGGTTCTGGCCGGCAATGTCGGCGGCCAACTGCCCAGCGACCCGCTCATCGTGATGGCCGAAGTGCAAATCCGATAGATGTGTTATGCGCAAGGCATTCAGGCCTCGACGGTCGCTGCCGGCGTGCTTTCATCAGGTACGGCTGCCTCGGGTACGGCTGTCTCGGCCCTCGAGGGTGCCAGCACCCAAAGCGCGCCGGGTCGGATCTTGAAATGCAGCGGAACCTCGAACGTTTCGACCTCCCCGTCAATCATCACCTTTATCGGCGACTTGCGGGTGCGGATGGTGACCGAGTTGACGTTCTCTATCTCGAGCGCCTCATCGTGGCGCCAATTGCCCATCAGCATGCCAAGGGTCAGCCGGACGAGATCGCGGATGGTCAGGTGCTTGAGCACATAGAGGCTGAGGCTGCCGCCATCCAGGCGTTCGCGCGAGAAGAAGCGACCTGGGCCCTCGGCGTAGTCATTGTCGGCGACGGCGATGGCGATCACGCGCTCCACTCGGGTTTCGCCGCTGCGGTATTTGATCTCGACCGCGATGCGCCGGGTGCGGAGCAGCCGGCGGAAGAAATAGCGGACGAAGCCGATCTTGACCGACAGTTCGCTCCGGCCCCGGATCTTTTCCCGCCCGGCTGCAACGCCGGGGATGAAGCCGATGACGACCTTGTGGAGGAATGTCCGCCCGTTCGCCTCGCCTACATCGATGCGTCGCGGCTGCATTGTCTCCAGCGCCGCGATCCATTGGCCGAGATCGAGCGGCAGGCGAAGGTCGCGGGCCAGGAGGTTGATGGTCCCAAGCGGCAGGACGGCAAGAACTGTATCGGTATCGACGATGGCGCTGGCGATGGCAGTGGCCGTACCGTCTCCGCCGGCCGCCACGATGACGTCGGCGCCGCTGGCCTTCGCCCGTTCAATGCGATTGGCCAGAGGTTCATCTGTATCGCCGTCGAGCGTGACCGAATGTCCGGCGTCGCTAAAGCGCTGCTGCAGAGTTTCTGGGGTAATGCCCAGCGCATTTGCCGTGCCCGATCGTGCATTCAAAACCACATAGTAGTTTTTCTGAGACATGAGCCACCATTTCGGAAGAGTTGCAGCTCAACGCACGGGTCGCCGGGTTGGTTCAATACTGGGCTGGAGCCAATTGGGCCGGGTGCTCAATTGTGCGCCCGGCCAATATTGCAGTCGAGCTAGGCGCCGTCCGGCCGATCCCAGAAGCGCAACGCGCGGCATGCCTCGATAAAGCGCGTTGCGTCCGCCTTGCCGGCAATTGGCACGAAGCCATCGTCAAGCGCCTCGGGGAGCCCGATCTTGGCGAAGAGTTTTCGCGCGGGGTCGCTGAAACCGACGAACTTGTAGTGGGCGTAAGCGTCGGCCACGAAATCGCGGGCGGGCGGCAGCTTCAGCAGCGACAGGATGCCCTCCTCGCCCGCCAGCACGACCACGGCGTCGAAGACGACGGACGGTCCGCCGTCGATCTTGTGCTGGGCCTCGACGTGGCTGCCGTCGCTGGCTTCGACACCACCGACCATCGGGGCAACCAGTTCGACCATGGCACCCTCCTGCCTGGCGGCCTCACGAATGGTATCTAACAGTTCCGCATCGACACCGTCGGTAACCAGCACGCCGAGCTTCCGGCCTCTGAATGAGCCAGGGGCATTTTTCAAAATGCTGAGTGCGGGCGACTCAGGAAGGTCCATGCGCGTGGGCATTGCGGCGGTGGCCGGTTCGGGCATCGCCACCAGGCCGAGGCCCTCGGCAACGCTATCGGCCAATATCTGGTCGATGTTGAGCAGGTGCGCCACCATGCGCGACCGGATCCTTGGCTCTTCGCATTTGCTGAGCTCGAAGATCAATGCGTCGGCAATGTGCGTCTGCTCGACCGAGGTCTGGCTGATGTAGAACTGTCGCGTCTGGCTGTAGTGATCGGCAAAGCTTTCCGGCCGCAGCCGTTGCTTCGGCCCTTCCGGCTCCTGCGGGAACGTGTGGAAGCCGCGTTCCGCCGACTCCCGCGGTCCCCCGATCTCGGGGCCCCAGGAGTTCGGTTCGTAATTCGCACGACCCTTCGGGTTGTGGAAGGCCATGTGCCCGTCCTGCTGGAAATTATGGAACGGGCACTTCGGCGCGTTGATCGGCAGGTGGGTGAAGTTGGGGCTGCCCAAGCGTTTGAGTTGGGTATCAAGATAGGAGAAATTCCGTCCCTGCAGCAGCGGATCGTTCGAAAAATCGATGCCGGGCACGATATTCTGCGTCATGAACGCGACTTGCTCGGTCTCGGCAAAGAAGTTCTCCGGCATGCGGTCCAGCACCAGCCGCCCGACCGGCTTGGCAGTGAGGATCTCCTCGGGAATGATCTTGGTGGGGTCCAGGACATCGAAATCGAAACTGTCGGCGAACGCCTGGTCGAAGGTCTGCAGGCAAAGCTCCCACTCCGGGAAATCGCCGCTCTGAATAGCATTCCAGAGGTCGCGCCGATGGAAATCGGGATCGGCGCCATTGATCTTGAGCGCTTCGTTCCACACCACCGACTGCATGCCCAGCTTCGGCTTCCAGATGAATTTGACGAAGTTCGACTTCCCTTCAGCGTTGACCAGCCGGAAGGTGTGAACGCCAAAACCCTGCATGAAGCGGAACGAGCGCGGGATGGCGCGATCCGACATCACCCACATGATCATGTGCATCGATTCCGGGGTGAGCGAGATAAAATCCCAGAAATTGTCGTGCGCGCTCGCCGCCTGCGGGAATTCCTTGTCCGGCTCGGCCTTTACGGAGTGGATCACGTCCGGAAACTTGATCGGGTCCTGGATGAAGAACACCGGGATATTGTTGCAGACGAGGTCCCAGTTACCTTCCTGGGTATAGAATTTTACCGCAAACCCCCGCACGTCCCGGGCGAGGTCTGCCGAGCCCTTGTTCCCCGCCACCGTCGAGAAGCGCACGAAGACCGGGGTCTTCTCGCCGGCACGCTGGAAGATATCGGCCTTGGTCAGTTCCGGCAGCGGCGCGTAGGTCTCGAAAAAGCCGTGTGCGCCATAGCCGCGAGCGTGTACCACGCGTTCCGGAATGCGCTCGTGGTCGAAGTGGAAGATCTTCTCGCGGAAATGGCTGTCCTCGATCAGCGCCGCTCCGCGTGCCCCTTGCCGCAGCGTATTCTGGTCATCGGCGACGGGCATGCCCTGCTGGCTGGTGAGGGTCTCGTAGCCATCGCGCGCGTCCTGATGCGTCTCGCCCCCGGCGCCGCGATGGATCGGCTCCTCACCATAACTCACTTCGACTCGTGCCCGCCCTTTGCCCGCGTTCCTGGCCATGCCGCTTCTCCACGCTGATCGATGAATTGCCGTGCACAATTAAGCCGCCGTCGCGACTTTCGTTCCCGCGATAGGCGTGAGGCTACCGGGGCCGGACTGGGGGTTGCCTAGAGGGGCCGGATAGCGGGATCGAGCCGTTCCGGATGGCGCGCGCCGCGCGGTTGCACGCGGGCGGTCTGGGCGGCGCGGTTCACCATCTCACAGAGATCATCGACCGCGTAGGGCTTGCTGAGCACCGGCAGTTCACCAAAACCGTCCGGCAAGGTGCTGGAGGCATAGCCCGTCGTCAACACCACGCTAATCCCGAGTTCGCGGCAGCGATGTGCGATTGGAACGCTGGTCTCAGAACCGAGCTTAACGTCGAGCAGGGTCAAATGCGGTCGCAAATTCAAGAGCTTCAACGCTTCAGGGACGGTGTAGGCAACCCCGACGATGTCATAGCCGCGCTCGGAAAGGATGTCCTCGATGGCGACCGCTATCAGCGCTTCATCCTCGACGATCAGAACGCGGGCATGAGAAGGAACAGACATCAGTCCGCTCTCCATTCCTGGGAAGCGCTCAAAATAGCGGCCCGGAACGTGGAATGCGACTCAACACCGGGTACGGAAACGAACCAAACTTCGCCGTGCATCCCACACAGAAAACAGCAAAATGGACCTCGGCGCGGCGGCACGGATTTAGTGCGCGCGAATGCCCTTGCGTGCTGCTCGCCCCGGGCACACAATACTCGTTGTGAATGGAGCGATTTGTCCGGCACCTCACGCGCCGATTGTTGCCGACGGTGGCGGTTCTCGTCATTCTAAGCGTTGAGCAGCCGGAGCGTCCAAATGCGGCCAACGAACGATTACTCCGATTGGACGACGGTGCTCCGCGGTCGCACTGTGCTGGCCTACGCGCTGGCCGGTGGGGCAATTCTCATCACGTTCCTGTTGCGGGCGGGGATCAACGGTATCCTCCCGGGGTCGGCCGTGGGGCTGCTCTTTACCCCTGCCATCCTGGTCGGAGCGATGCTCGGCGGCCTCGCGCCCGGCCTTTTCTCCACTTTCGCGGCCCTGCCCTTCATCTACTTCTTCATGGCCCAGCGCGGCGACGTGTCGCCGGCCGCCAACCTCATCTTGTTCACGCTGGTTGGAATGACCATCGCCTGGATGGGCGGATCGTTCCGGCGCGCGCGCCTCACTTCGCACGAGACCACGCTGGCACTACGGCGGCGCGAGGCGCACCTGCAATCCGTGCTCGATACGGTGCCCGATGCGACCGTGGTGATCCGGACCAACGGCACGATCATCTCCTTCAATTCCGCCGCCGTGCGCCAATTCGGCTATACGCCCGACGAGGTCATTGGCTGGAATGTCGACATGTTGATGCCCACGCCCTATCGCGAGCAGCACGACGGCT
Organism: Hyphomicrobiales bacterium; assembly: GCA_028290345.1. Classification (GTDB taxonomy): domain Bacteria; phylum Pseudomonadota; class Alphaproteobacteria; order Rhizobiales; family Devosiaceae; genus JAQGKB01. The sequence continues at coordinate 15,182 of JAQGKB010000146.1, forward strand.
ATCTTGCGCGGTATCTGCAAACCGGCGAGAAGCGCATCATCGGCGCAGATCGCGTGGTCACCGGGCGGCGCAAGGATGGTTCGACCTTTCCGATGAGCCTTGCGGTGGGGGAAACCCGGTCCGGCGGCGAGGTCTATTTCACCGGCTTCATCCGCGATCTCACCGAGCGCGAAGAAAGCGCCGCCCGGCTGGACCAGGCCCAGAACGAATTGGCGCGGCTGGCGCGGCTCAACGAATTGGGTGAAATGGCCTCGACGCTAGCGCACGAACTCAACCAGCCGCTCTCGGCTATCGCCAATTACGTGCAGGGTTGCAGCAAGCTGCTGGAAAAAGTCGACGAGGAATACGCCGCGCGCATGCGTGGTGCCCTCGATGAAACCGCCAAGCAGGCACTCCGTGCCGGCGACATCATCCGGCACCTGCGCGAGTTCGTGACGCGCGGGGAAACCGAAAGGCGCCCCGAGGACATCAAGAAACTGGTCGAGGAGGCTGGGGCCCTCGCCTTGGTCGGCTCACGCGAGTGCGGCGTGAAGTCGGTGTTCGAGTTCGGCTCGGAGAGCGGCATCGTCCTCGCCGACCGCGTGCAGGTGCAGCAGGTGCTGATCAACCTGATGCGCAATGCCATGGAGGCGATGCGCGACAGCGACCGTCGCGAGTTGATCATTCGTACGCATGAACTGGCGGACGAGACCATGGCCGTCGAAGTGTCGGACACGGGCCCGGGGATTTCGGACGAGATCGCGGCGAAGCTGTTCCAGCCGTTCGTTACCACCAAGCCGGGCGGCATGGGGATTGGACTGTCGATCTCCAAGCGCATCATCGAATCCCATGGCGGGCAACTCACGGTGGCTACGAATGAAGCTGGCGGAGCCACTTTCGTTTTCACCCTGCCAACGACTGCGGAGAGGGAAATTGGATCGCCCTGACATCGTCGTGCATATTGTCGATGACGAAAAAACGGTCCGCAGTTCGCTGGCTTTTCTGCTCAGCAATTGTGGATTCGAGGTGCAGACGCATCCGACGGCGACGATATTCCTCTCGTGCGCGCAGGTCATCCGGCAGGGATGCCTTGTCACCGACCTGCGTATGCCGGACATGGACGGAATAGAGCTGCTACGCAGGTTGCGGGAGGTCGGCGCCCAACTTCCGGTCATCATCATCACCGGCCATGGCGACCTTAAGGTCGCCACCCAAGCCATCAAGAACGGCGCCGCCGATTTCATCGAAAAACCTTTCGCCGCCGATGTGCTGATCAATGCGATCCATCGGGCCGTGGACCTGGCATCGGCGTCGGCGTCGCAAACGGGCGCGGCCGGCATCGAAACGATCAAGCAGCGCCTCGGCGCGCTGAGTGACAGCGAGGTGCTAGTCCTGCGCGGCGTCATTGCCGGGGCCCAGAACCGGGCGATCGCGCTTGAGTTGGGAGTGAGCCTCGCCGTCATCGAGGGCCTGCGCGCCGGCCTGATGGCAAAAGCCCAGGCGAAATCGTTGCCGGAGCTCATCCGCATGGCGATGGCTCTCGGGCTCGAGGGTGGCACCATTCACTGAGCCGGCAACCGGCCGCATTTTTTTGCGACGCGAGTCGAAATGGCGGGAGCCTGGCCGACATTGTAGCATCGGGACGCGGTGTTCCGGCCCCCAACGGGAGAACTGCAATGAAATACATGCTCCTCATTCACCACAACGAGGCCGAAATGGCCAAGGCAACACCCGCCGACTGGCAGGCGACGGCAGCCGAATATGCTGCCTTTAACGAGGCCTTGACCAAGGCCGGCGGCATTCCGGGCGAACGGCTGCAGCCGAGTTCGGCGGCCACTAGCGTCCGGGTCAAAGGTGACAAGACCGAGGTGCTCGACGGCCCCTATGCCGATACCAAGGAGCAGTTCGCCGGCTACTTCATGATCGACGTCCCCGACCTCGATCAGGCCATCGCCTGGGCGGCGCGCTGCCCGAGCGCCAAGATGGGCGCGATCGAGGTTCGCCCGCTCTGGGTCGAGTCGGACAACAAGTGGTGAGTTCGATCATGCAAGCGCGTATGAAGAATCCGCTGTCCGTTATCCCGGGCTCCTTCCAGGCGCTGCTGGCGCTCAGCAAGTCTGTTGAAAACCGCAAGCTGCCGCAGGTGACGCTCTATCTCGTCTATTTGCGGTCGAGCCAGATCAATGGCTGCAGCGTCTGCGTTGCGCTGCATTCTGCCGAGCTCAGGCAGGCAGGCGAGAGCGACGATCGCATCTTTGCGGTGGCCGCGTGGCGCGAAGCCCCGTGGTTCACCGACGCCGAACGCGCGGCGCTGGCGCTGACCGAGGCCCTGACCCGGCTCAGCGACCGGCCGGATGCCGTTCCGGATGTGATCTGGAACGAAGCCGCCCGCCACTATGACGAGGATGGGCTTGCGGCGCTGGTCATATCGATCGCGGCCATCAATGTCTGGAACCGCGTCAACGCGGCGACCCGGCAAATCGCCGGGCAATGGGCCAGCCAAGCGGCGTGACCCGGCAATGAGCGAGCAAGGCGGCGAGGCGCACCGGGC
>JAQGKB010000150.1 GCA_028290345.1 Hyphomicrobiales bacterium
GCCAGCCGCGGTCGGTGACGCGGATGTTGCCGTTCTTCAGGGTTTCGACAAAGCCGTAACCCTTCAGGCTGGCGATCTGGCGCTCGGCGATCTTGCGGCCCGAGAGCATGGTGAAGCGGCGTGGGTCGATGCCTTCGCGCAGGCGCAGGCCCATCACCAGGAACTCGTCGCCCTGTTCTTCCCAGGTCAAAATATCGTCGGTGACGAGCCCGTTCCCAGTCGCGTCGACGCGCTTTTGCCAATCGAACGGCAGTTTTTCGGTGGCCGTGGCATGCCGCTCGTTATTGAGCACCAGCCGGCCGTGCGCGCCCGGTCCAATGCCGGCATATTCGCCATAACGCCAATAGGTGAGGTTGTGCCGGCTTTCCTGGCCGGGGCGGGCGTGGTTGGAAATCTCATAGGCCGGCAGGCCCGCCGCATTGGCCAGTTCCTGCGTCAGCTCATAGAAGTCGGCCGAAAGGTCCTCGTCCGGCATGATCAGCTTGCCGGCCTTGTGCAGGTCGAAATAGCGCGTGCCCTGCTCGATGGTGAGCTGGTAGAGCGAGATATGGCCCTGCGCCAGCCACAACGCCTCGGTCAGTTCGTCCCGCCAGTCGTCGAGCGTCTGGTGCGGTCGGGCATAGATCAGGTCGAAACTCGAGCGGGGGAAAATCGATTGCGCCAGCCGCACCGCCGCGACCGCTTCGTCCACGGTGTGGCGACGGCCCAGTTCGGCCAGCGGCTTGTCGCGCAGCGACTGCACGCCGAGCGACACCCGGTTAACGCCGGCCGCGCGATAGCCGCGGAAGCGCTCGGCCTCGACGCTGGTCGGGTTGGCCTCGAGCGTGATCTCGGCCTTGTCGTCGACCGCCCAATGCTTGGCGATGGCGTTGAGGATGCCGTCAACGGTTTTTGGCGCCATCAACGACGGCGTGCCACCGCCGAAGAAGATAGACTGCACCCGCCGGCCCGGCGCCCGCGCCGCGATATCGGCGATTTCCCGCTCATAGGAGCGCAGATACCCAGCTTCGTCGAAGGCGCCGCGATGCACGTGCGAGTTGAAATCGCAATATGGGCACTTGGCCGCGCAGAACGGCCAATGCACGTAAACCCCGAAAAGTCCGTTGCTGTCGCTAATCTCGCTCAAGGGCGGCCTCGACAAATTTGGCAAACGCCTTGGCGCGATGGCTCAAGCCGACCTTGCCAGGCGACCAGGAATGTTTCTGTTCAGGCGGCATTTCGCCGAAGGTGATGTCGTAGCCCTCGGGCATGAACACCGGATCGAAGCCAAAACCCTTCTTGCCCCGCGGCGGCCAGACCAGCGTGCCGTTGATGACGCCCTCATAGACCGCGTCGCTGCCATCGGGCAAAGCGAGGCACAGCGTGGCGTTGAACGAGCCGTGGCGCTGCGATGGCGAGGTGGCGTTGGCCGCCTGCAAGGCATCCTCGACACGGCGCATGCCGATGGAAAAGTCCTTGTTCGGGCCCGCCCAGTTGGCAGTATAGACGCCGGGCTTGCCGCCCAACGCATCGACACACAGCCCCGAATCGTCGGCCAGCGCCATCATCCCGGAGCCCTTCGCGGCGGAATGCGCCTTGATGCGGGCGTTTTCGACGAAGGTCGTGCCGGTTTCGTCCGGTTCGGGCAGGCCGAGTTCGCCCGCCGAAACCAGTTCCAGGCCAAACGGCTCGAACAGCTCCTGAAACTCGGCAAGTTTGCCGGCATTGTGCGTTGCGAGCACAAGGCGGTCACCGCTATGCAGTTTCAGGGGCGATTTGCTCATTCGGTCAAAGCCGCTTTCTGCAGCGCCGCCAATTGCGACGTGCCCGATTCGGCCAGTTGCATCAGCTGGTCGAGTTCCTCGCGGCTGAACGGCGCCTGTTCGGCCGTGCCCTGGATTTCCACGAACCGGCCCGAGCCGGTCATCACGAAATTGGCGTCGGTATCGGCTTCGCTGTCCTCGAGATAATCGAGGTCGAGCACTGGGGTGCCGCGATAGATGCCGCACGAGATCGCCGCAACGCTGTCTTTCAGCGGATTGGACTTGACCAGATTGCGCGCCTGCAGCCAGGCGATGGCGTCGCTCAGCGCCACATAGGCGCCGGTGATCGATGCGGTGCGGGTGCCGCCATCGGCCTCCAGCACGTCGCAATCCAGCGTGATCTGGTTTTCGCCCAGCGCCGCCATGTCGACCACGGCCCGCAGGCTGCGGCCGATCAGGCGCTGGATTTCCTGGGTGCGGCCCGATTGCTTGCCGGCCGAGGCTTCGCGGCGCGTGCGGGTGCCGGTGGCGCGCGGCAGCATGCCATATTCGGCGGTGACCCAGCCGAGCCCCTGGCCACGGCGCCAAGAGGGAAGGCTGGTTTCAACGCTCGCCGTGCACAGGACGCGCGTCGAGCCGAAGCTGATCAGGCACGACCCTTCGGCGTTGAGCGACACGTTGCGCTCGATCTTGATGGCGCGCATTTCGGTCGGGGTACGTCCTGAAGGCCGCATCTTGGCAAATCACCGGTAAAAATTGCTGTTAACCGCCTCTTAACCCTAGCAGAGATTCAGAACAAGCTGGGGCACGCTTTGACTCCCGCTGGTTTTTGCCTAAATGGTGAAGATCGGAACCAAATGGACGACAATGAGCAAGGCACCCGAAGATTTCCTCGCGGTTTTGAACAGCCGCAGCCAGGACATTTTCAAAAAGCTGGTCGAACAGTATCTGGCCACCGGGGCTCCGGTCGGCTCGCGCGACCTGTCGCGCCTGCTGTCGCTCGGGCTGTCGCCAGCCTCCGTGCGCAACGTGATGGCCGATCTCGAGGATCTCGGCCTGATTGCGGCGCCGCACACTTCAGCCGGCCGCCAGCCAACGCAGGAAGGCCTGCGCTTTTTCGTCGATGCGATGCTGGAAGTCGGCGCGGTTGACGAGCGCGAACGCTCGCGCATTGCCGGCCAGATCGAGGGCCAGGCGCAAAAGGGCAATCTCGAGGATCTGCTCACCGAAGCCAGCCAGTTGCTCTCGGGCCTCAGCCACGGCGCTGGCGTCGTCATCGCCGCAAAATCCGACATGGTGCTGAAACACATCGAATTCGTGCGGCTCGACGCCCTGACCGCGATGGTGGTGCTGGTCGGGCAGGATGGAGCTGTGGAAAACCGCGTGGTCCCATTGCCACCGGGCCTGACCTCCAACGCGCTGACCCAGGCGAGCAACTACATGGCGCACCTCGTGGTGGGGCGCACTATCAGCGAAGCGCGCGCCGCGCTCGAAAGCCAGCAGGCCGAGCAGCGCGCCGAACTCGACGACCTGACGGCAAAGCTTGTCGATGCAGGGCTGGCAACGCTTTCCACTGGCGGTAGCACGCCGACAGTGATCGTGCGCGGCCGCGCCAATCTCATCAACGACACCATGGCATCCGATGACCTGAGCCGCATGCGCCAGCTCTTTGACGAGCTCGAGAGCAAGGAGGGGTTGATCGACCTGCTCGGGGGCGCTGAAACGGCGCAGGGGGTGCGCATCTTCATCGGTTCGGAAAACAAGCTGTTTTCGCTTTCCGGCTCTTCGGTGATCTTGTCGCCTTATAAGGACGCCAATGAAAAGGTGATCGGGGTTTTGGGCGTCATCGGGCCAACGCGATTGAACTATGCGCGCATCGTGCCCGTTGTGGACTATACCGCCCAGGTGATCAGCGCCATGATGGCGCGCAAGAAATAGCGGCGGATATTCGCCAGACTTGAATTGTGCGCCGCATTCGACGATATGCGGGTCCCAAACCAGTAGCCATTGGCGGTCAGAGTGCAACAATGACAGACGAGACCCACACGCCCGCCGAAGACATCGAAGCGCCCGCTTCAGTTGCCGAAGAGGGGCCCGATCCCATCGAAGAGCTGCGCGCCGAGAACGCAGAGCTCCGGGATCGCTTGTTGCGCACCGTCGCCGACATGGAAAATCTGCGCAAGCGCACCGAGCGCGAGATCGGCGATACCCGTACCTATGCCATCGCCGGCTTTGCCCGCGACATGCTGACGGCCACGGATTCGCTCAGCCGCGCCCTGCTGGTGCTGCCGGCCGAAGCGCGTGAAAACGCTGATGCGACCATGCAGTCCTTGATTGACGGCATCGAACTGACCGAACGCGAGATGCAGCGGCTGCTGGCCAAGCATGGCGTCAAGCCGATCGAAGCCGAAGGCCAGAAGTTCGATCCGCACAAGCACCAGGCGATGTTCGAGGTACCCGATCCGACGCGGCCGGAAGGCACCGTCGTGCAGGTGGTGCAGGCAGGTTTTGCGATCGGTGACCGCGTGCTGCGCCCGGCCATGGTCGGCGTCGCCAAGGGCGGCCCGAGGGCCGGCGCGGGCGAGAACATCGCGGGCGTGGATAAGAGCGTTTAGTCGGGTAGGCGGAGCAAGCTGCCCCCTCACCCGGCCACCGCTGCGCTCGGCCGACCTCTCGCCGACGGGGAGAGGAATTTGCACGGCCGTGCATTCCCTTTTCTTCTCCCGTCGGGGAGAGGTGGCGCGAGAGCGCCGGATGAGGGGTATTGCGCCCAACTCCGACCCCACGTTGACTCCCCTCGGCTCCGTCATTGCCCGGTTTATCCGGGCAATCCAGCTGGCAACAGGCGCCGCGCTTGTGCCCTGGATTACCCGGATAAACCGGGTAATGACGAACCGCGAGGTAAGAGCCCGTGGCGAGCCTTCACCCCACGTCCGCCGCCACAATCCTTTCCACTCCCGCCTTCTCCATCTCAGCCCAAGCCCTCCCCAGCGACCCGTCCGCACTGATCGCACGCGTCGCGTCCTCGATGACGAACGTCTCAAAGCCCGCGGCCTGGGCATCGAGCGCGGTCCAGCCGACGCAGAAATCCGTTGCCAACCCTACCACGAACACACGCTGCAGGCTGCGCTCCCGCAGATACCCTGCAAGCCCGGTGCGGGTCTGACGATCGGCTTCCTGGAAACCGGAATAGCTATCCACCTCGCGGTGAAAGCCCTTCCGGATGATCAGTTGCGCATTGGGTGGAGCGAGGCCATCCACCAGCGCCGCGCCGTGCGTGCCGATGACGCAGTGGTCGGGCCACAACACTTGCGTGCCGTACGCCAGTTCGATGGTCTCGAACGGGTGCTTGCCGGGATGGTTGGAGGCAAAGGAGATGTGATCGGCGGGGTGCCAATCCTGGGTCATCACCACACTATCGAAGCGCTGCGCCAGCGCCGCGATCGGGGCAATGATCTGGTCGCCGCCGGCGACGGCTAGGCCGCCGCCGGGGAGAAAGTCGTATTGCATGTCGACAATGATCAGCACGTCGTCGGCACGTGGGATGATTGGCATGGCTATTTGACGATGGCCTTGCATTCTTCGAAGCTGTAACGGGTGGCCGAGGCGCCGCCGGCGAATTCCTTCGAGACTTGGGTTGCATAGGCGGATTTGGTCGCATCGACCTTGTCGGTGGCAAAGCCGGCCTTCGTCAATGC